>JAHQWA010000439.1 GCA_019634045.1 Saprospiraceae bacterium | reverse complement strand
TTTTTATTGGGATTACGTGCCGAATACTCTGATGTAAGAACAGAATTGGTGAATACCAATGAAGTCAATGATCGTGATTACATGAACCTATTCCCAACGGCTCACCTTACTTATGATTTAGCAGCAGATAATTCAATTCAGATAAGCTATAGCCGTCGTATCAACCTCCCTCGCTTCCATTATTTAAATCCATTTTTTTCCTACAGCAATCCACGTAATTTCCGTGGGGGAAATCCAAATTTGGATCCAGAATTCACAAATAGTATAGAATTTGGACACATCAAATATTGGGAAAAAGCCTCTTTAAGCTCGTCCATTTATTACCGTCATTCAACTGGAGTGATTGAAAGAATTCGAACTATCGATGAAGTGGGTAATACTTACACCATTCCACAGAATCTCGCTACAGAGAACGCTTATGGTTTGGAAGTGACCTACTCAATCAATCCTTACAAATGGTGGCGTTTAAATGGAGATCTAAACTTTTATCGCTCTTTAACGAATGGAAATAATGTTGGCAGTAACCTGTCAGCTGATAACCTGAGTTGGTTTGGCCGATTGACCTCTATGATAAACATTGATAAGAAGACAGATTTTCAATTGAGAGTTAATTATAGAGCTCCTCGGACCACCACTCAAGGTAAGTCGAAATCGATGACTGGTGTGGATCTAGCTTTTAGTAAAGACATTTTGCAGGACAAAGCTACGGTTAGCTTGAGTGTCAATGATCTATTCAATACCCAGCTAAGACGATACACAACTTTTGGAGAAGACTTCTTTTCTGATGGTTCTTATCGCTGGCGACGACGCCAAATCACGCTAGGGTTCAACTATAGGTTGAATCAAAAGAAGAAGAGAGCCAGAGGTGGCAAACGTGGTGGAGATTTTGATGGCGGCGGAGAATTCTAAAGAATCGCAAATCCCTGCATTGGCAATTGATGCCTTGCAGTCGATATAAGAGAACTATTTAACCTATCCTATTTGTAGTCCATTTAGAAACAGGGGTATTGCTTAACGGCAATGCCTCTTTTTTTTGCTACGAAATTAGCAGGATTTGAAGGGGCGGATTGGGGGAACTTGCCCCTATATTGAGTGGTAAATGAGCTGGGACGCTAAATTAGTCCTAGTGCTGTCTCCATCGTACCAAACTTTCTTGTATGTACCAAGAATTTCACCCAAGTCCTGGCCTCCGTGATCTAGTGGATTTGTTTTTTTCTATTCGGCTGCCTGATTCCCTACCGCCATCATCACCAGCTGAACTGATTGTGCCAGATGGAACCATGGGCTTATTATTTGTACAGCGCGGAAACTTGCACCGATCCCAGCTGCGCGGAACATCCGAAGTATTGGGAGAGAGCTACATTTTTGGGCAAAAGACAAAATCTGTTTATTACCAATTCAATCAAAGCCAACTAGATGTTTTTGGGGCAAAATTGAAGCCCGGTGCTATGATGAAGATCTTTGGGCTGTCCCCTCAAGAATTAACGGATGCGCTACTTCCTGCCCATATAGTATTAGGGCAAAAAATGAGAGAACTGGAAGAACAGATGGCCGGAGCACCTGAGGCAGCAAGTCGATTAAAATCCTTAGAGTCCTTCTTACTCCAAGCTCGAAGGGAGAAAAAGGACAAGGATAAATTGCTAGATGCTTTTATTTATCACATTACTCGTGTACATGGAAACATTAGCGTTCGGGAACTTGCCTCGCATTTTCATGTAGGCTATAAACGACTAGAGCGCTTGTTCAAAACCTATACCGGGCTTACACCAAAACAGTTCTGTCGAATCATTCGCTTTAATGCGACCCTATACTATCAAAAGCAAGAAAATGTATCGACCCTCACGGACTTGGCTTACTCCGCTGGATACTTTGATCAGATGCACTTCATCAAAGAGGTGAAGAGCATGACTAATCTTTCCCCGTCCCAATTTTATCAGTGTGTAGAAGGAGGCATTGCTCCACAGCAACGGCAGCATATTGCCGCCAAGTATATCTAACCGCAACAAGCTGTCGAAATTATACTATCGGCAGCGCTGTCACTCCCCGTATCTTTCGGTCACAAGGAGTAATTAATCTATGGGCCGAGCCTTCAGGTGATTCAGTAATAGTAAGTCGGTAGATGTGAAAGATCCTTTTCGGGAGTAGCAGGCCAAGGGCTAGTACGAAAAAGGGATCCTACAGTTTTATACTTCTAGTGGCTCGGCCCCTTTTTACATCTCTATCTTCTATAGATAAGAGTGGAAATCTGCTTTATCTTTCTTTTCATTTTGCCTTCCAGCGCGGTTCTTGCACCAAATGTCAGCATTTAGTTGTTAGATATAAGAATATGACTGTACGATTCTTTTTATGTTGGTGATGCAAAAGGAAAACACCGTGCCTATGCGAAACACTCAACGCCTGCTTGTACTACTCTTATGTTTATTGGGTACTTTGAATGATGCAATTCTACTCGGGCAAAAGGTACAGCTCGAACGGGAGATCGAGGCGGATAGCCTGGTTTTGTACATCACCAATAATTCCTACCTACCTGTGTACGTAAAATGTAATTTGAACGCAAAAGTCCCCGCGGATTCTCGGATGAATTCTGACTTCGTCTTAGCTCCAGAGGGGGAACGCGAGAAGCTATTGGTGATACCTATTGTGAATGCTGCCGATACCACAGAACTGTTGCAAGAAAGCTTTGGGAAGGTCAGTCTGAAATTTGGAGATCCATTTTCGGTTGAACCCGCTACTAACTTTCAATACGGTTTACCCTTTCGGAGAAAGAAGGCCTATAGGCTCATCCAGGGGTTCAAGGGAGCGTTTTCTCATAATGAACCTTCCTCTATGTTTGCCCTGGATTTCGCGATGCCGATTGGGGAGGAGATTTGTGCCGCTCGTGCTGGACGGGTAGTGTGGGTGAAAGAGGGATCCAAAGAAGGCGGTCCGTCGGCCAAATACAAAGGGAAGGACAATCATGTGATCGTTCTCCATGATGATGGGACCTTGGGCTACTATGTGCATTTAAAGTATCAGGGTGTGCTCGTGGAGGAGGGACAATACATTGACCAAGGTGATTTGCTAGGTCTTTCTGGCAATACTGGCTATTCCACGCGGCCCCACCTGCATTTTGTCATTCGCAAGCCAACGGTTGATGGCCCTGTGTCGATACCCTTTCGGTTTATCGAGTATAACTACCAACAACTCAAAGAGGGAAGAATGATTCGTAGACGGCGTTGAGAAGGGGATAGAGCAATTGTTTGAAAGTATCTCATTGACTGCATTGAAGCTCTTTTTGGCGCTCCCTTCGTTTTCCGTCCGGCCGAGCAGACGGGTTTTTCACGGCGTAGCGCCATGCGGCTTACAAAGGCCTTGATAGCGTTAAAGACCATCTCCGTTTCGTTTCAGCAGACCTTCTTGAATAACTTTATAATAAAAAAGCAAAAAAAATACCCTCCCCTAAAACTTTCGAGCCCTCTAATCCCTCCTTATGGTGAAAATTATCGCAAGGAGGGCCTTCAGCTTACAAACAGAAAGCACTTCGACAAGCGAACACCAAGGATTTCACCCGTAAAAAGGGAATTTTGAAAAAAGACTCACACACACTCGTTGTTAAAGCCAGGGCTGGCGACACCAGAGCCATGAACAAGTTGTTCTCCATCTGGTATCCCCGAGTATATAACTGGGGATATCGCTACTTTGGCGACAAGGAAATGGCAGCCGAAATCAGCCAACAAGCCTTTCTGCTGATGCAGCAGAAGCTAGGGCAGTTGAAAGACCCTGCTAGTTTCAAATCATGGTTGTACAGAACTGTGGTCAACCTTTGTCATAATGAAACGCGTCGACGCAAGGTCAATCAGAAGGCCGTCGAACGCTTAACTTATCGAAGCAAGCGTGACACAGCCCCAGCCGCAGATTATCTATATATGCGAAAGGAACGCTCTAAGCAAGTATTGGATGCCTTAGCTCGCCTTCCAGAGGAGCAACGCACCGTGGTGATCATGAAGGAATATGAAGAACTGAAGTTTAGAGAGATCGCCGAAATATTGAATATCTCTGAAAATACGGCAAAGTCACGTTTGTACTACGCCTATAAAGCGATGCGAAAATTTTTTTTAACCCAACCTCAAACCAAAGCGATTAGATATGAATAGAGAAGAACGGCTCATGGCCTATCTCTATGGAGAAATGGAGGCCGAAGAAAAATTAGCTTTTGAAAAAGAAATAGAAGGAGACCCGGAACTCCGGGCCGAACTAGGAGAATTTCAGGAAACACAGTTTTGCTTGCAGGAGTTACCCGACCTACAACCAGAGGCTACCGTACTTAGCCTGGGTGGGGCTTCCAACTTTGACTGGCGCAAGTGGGGGCTACGCCTTGGGGTAGCTGCTTCTTTCCTGCTGCTCTTGGGTTTGACCAATGCAAGAATGGAGTTTTCTGAAGGGAGTTTTGTAATTGCTTTTGGGAAGGAGCGAGTGATCCAGGATAGGGGAGAGTCTAAGGCTGCTATCGCCCAGCAAGCGACGGAATTTAAAGCTGCTTTATTGGAAAAGGAGCGAGTACTGAATCAGAAACTGGTAGCCATGGATTCCCTTTGGCAGAATCAACTGGCTGCTAACAGTGAGGCACAGCAATTGGCGATTGCGCAACAATGGCAACGCTTTCAGGCCAAACGACAGGCCGATTTTGCCGCCTTGCAAACACAATTCAAAGAAGAACAACTACCACAATTCGCAGCCTTGCTGCAAAATATGCAGGTTGCTCAAAAGCAAGAGCTACAGGATATTATTAGTGGCCTGTATACCGATTGGGAAGAAACGCGCATTCTAGACCTAAAAGCAATAGAAACAGAGTTTGTACATCTCTATAAAAATGTCGAAAGAAATCATACAGAAACAGCTGCTGTCCTAGATGATATTGTGAATGGTAATTTTTTAAACTAGATCGAAAAACAAATAATCATGAAGAAAATATGGATGCTCTGTCTTGTACTACTGCCTTGTATCGCTTCGGCACAGGGAGGGGACAAGTCCAAAGTGATGAAGGAAATTGAAATCGCTGAAAATATTCTAGCGTCTTTGTTACAACAGGAAATTGAAGTGGCAGATGATGTCGTAATCCTCGGATACAATGGATCTTTTGGGAATGTGGAAGGGACCTATATTGATGACTTCGGAGCATTGTTCACCATTGGCGGGAATAAAAGCTTCAAAAGGATTTCTATCGGAGATGGTAAGATCTCATCAGGTTATAATTATAACTACAATCTGAATGGTATAGCCAAGCTACAGGACCGATTGCCTTATACCATTTACCTGGATTCGGATGGTAGGCGGACAAGAAGGCGAGGTAGAGATCGAGATAGGGATGATGACAAGGAAGAGGTGGAAGCTAGTAATGAAGACA
This sequence comes from Saprospiraceae bacterium, assembly GCA_019634045.1. Classification (GTDB taxonomy): domain Bacteria; phylum Bacteroidota; class Bacteroidia; order Chitinophagales; family Saprospiraceae; genus DT-111. Next base: position 8,729 of record JAHQWA010000439.1, on the reverse strand, counting down.
TTGAAAGGTACGATGACTATGAATTCTTTAAAAAAGTGAGCCGAGACTTTTTTGTGGACTACGGCTACTTGATTAAAGGAATCAAATCAAACGAAAAAGTACTTATCCGCTATGTGCGCAACAACAATGTTGCAGTAGTGATCGACGGCTGGAATCAAGGAGGAGGATGGACTAACTTGAGTGATAAAGATTGGGAGGATGAGAGTGGTGTTTATACCGCGATGGTACTCAAGTCGGATATCGATGCGCTACAACGTGGAAACCTTACGGAGGCACAATTCGAAAATAAGATTGCCTACACAGAGGGGGAAGAAGATGTAGAAACTGAGAGTAAGGATATGAAACTGATCAACTCTATTTTCTCTCGTTTGTACAAAGATGATCTAAGTGGGAGTGAATGTATCAGTAGCCGAAGCACGCCAAAGTCAGAATATATTCCAGATCTAGGCCTGGTGGTAAATATGCGGATGAATACTCGCTGCCGTGGCAATCGCGGATTCGGCAGTCGCTTGGAGTTATTTAGAGAAGGGCAGAGTGGTTTTGCCCTAATTGACCCCGAGGAGGTAGAGGAAAGTGAAGACGACGAAGATCGTGAAAGTGCGGATGAACACTATCCTGAATTCCTGTCCACCTTGAAAGAAAATGTAGTGGAATATGGTAGTATTGCGAAATCACTAAAGGAAGGGGAGGTGCTGGTCTTCAAAGTAGACTTTAGTGGATGTCGAGACTGTAAATTGATTCCTGAGCAACTTAGCATTACGGCTAAACAGGCTACACTTTCCGCCTATCGTCAGGGAAAACTCTCATTGGAGAAAGCGGTTAATGAACTCAGTATTGTGGAATAGAAGAAAATTGTTCGCACTATAGAATTTACCCGACTGTTGAAGAGTTTAGCAATAGTATACTTCGACTAAAATGAAGAAGCCTCCTCACCGAAATTTCGGTCGAGGAGGCTTCTCTGATTTAACCCCATATGGAGTTAATCTTTATCTCTTAGAAAGAGTAACGTACACCAATTTGGCTATACCAACGTGCACTTCTTGTACCAGTTTGGATCAAGGTCCAAGGATCACCTTCTACACCATCAAAAGCAAATCTAGGCGTAGTAGTTCCTGGCTCAAAGTCAACAAAACGTAGTAAACGGAAATAGCCGCCGTCTCCCACGAAGTAACTTTTACCCCAATTTGGATTCAAGAAATTACCCAAGTTGAAAATGTCAAAGGTAATTTGGAAAGTATGCTTCTTCTCACCTACATTGAAGCTTACATCCTGTGCGATTTTCAGGTCAAACAAGTTTTCGAAAGGTGTACGAGACATATTGCGCTCTACATAATCACCTCTGCGAGAACTTAGATAATCATCACCAGAAATGAAGGCATCCAAGGCTGCCCATTGTGCGGCGGCTGTAGATTGATCCGCGAAAACGATCTCGCTCTGGCTAGCAGGAACATAGATCAAGGCACGGCTATCTTCACTATCCTCTCCCGTCAAGGCATCACCATTAGTGTATACATAGGAGAAAGGCTGTCCGGATTGACCATTGTAGAATAAAGAAATGGTGGTGGCTACATTTTCGTTCCACTTGAACTTCTTAGCGGCAAAAGCACTGAGGCGAGAACCAGAATCAAAGGTAGCACGAGTCAAAATAGGACTGTTTCTTCCATTGATAGAAGTATTTTCACGCCAGTTAGTAGAGTTGATGAAACCTGTACCATCAAACAAAGAAACAGCACGAGTGAAAGAGTAAGCGATACTACCCAACCAGTCATTAGCAAATGGTTTCTGTAGCTGAACAGAAAGGTTTGCAGTATAACCCTGGTTGGTATTGTCCACTAATGTAATATAGTTGTAAGTGTCATCTATCACGTCGCCACTAAAAATTGGGCGATTATCCGCACCCTGCAGATTTTGCGTAGAACGGGCTTGGTTGACGTTGGTAACACTCAAATCATTAATGGCATCGGTATACATTCCTTCCACTGTCAAGATCATATTCCCTGGCAATTTTTGATCAACAGCTAAGCTTGAGCGCCAGAATTGAGGGTACTTGAAGTTTTCAGTGAACAAATCCACATCACCGGATGGAGATCCAAGGTTCAAGCGATCTCTCCATTCATTAGGCGTAGCCCGAAATGGACCAAAACCTGGTGCAAAACTGGAGTTCAATCCATTTCTAATGAACATTCCACCTGGCCATACCCAAGGTACTCGACTAGTGAAAATACCGGTACCACCGCGAACCTGAGTTTTTTGATCACCATTCACATCCCAGTTAAAGCCAGCCCTTGGCGCCAACATGATAGAGGTCCCTGGTGCTTGACTTGCCTGCGCGCCTTTAAGGTCATATCCTGCTGCCTCTAGTTGTGGGGCAGTTTCCTTGTTAAAGGCTTCGTTCTGAAGGGGTGGATTATCAATGAAAATCGGAATATCTGCTCTCAAACCAAGCGATAACTTGAAGTTGTCAGTGATTTCCCAGTCATCCTGTACGTAGAATGCCAATTGAGCGGCATTAAATGTAGGACCTAGGTTTTCCGCTTCGTCTCCAAATCTTACACCATTTGCATCTCCTGCGGTCAGTGGTTGTTCATGTCCAAACAAAGAGAAAGCTGGTGCACCCGCAAGGAATGCGTCCAATCCTGTCTGAGTGATATTACCATTATCATCCACTTGGTTATCGTAGAAGTATAGTGGCGTAGAGAAGATCGTAAACAAGTTCTGAATCTTGAAGAATTCGTTGTGCGTACCTACCGTAAAGGTATGCTTGCCAGCACTGATGGACAAGTTATCTGTGATCGTGTAAACATCCTGGAAAACGATGTTAGAATAAGAGAAGTTATCTGTTCCGAATACTACGGTCGCATTTCCGTCCTGTGCCTGAACTCTTGGGAAAACATCTCCTAAGATGTCCCGATCATCTCTAACCGTTGTCACTCCCACTACCAACTTGTTGAACAAGTTGTCAGAAAGCGTACTCTTCAATTCAACGGTTGCGGAATTGGTAGTAGATGGGAAGAAAACCCCTGCGTTAGCAAAAGGAAGTGTAGTATTATTAGGTCGATTTACATCTTCTTCTACCCCTTTTACGTAGCTATATCTAGCCGAAAGACTGTTCTTTGGATCGATGTTCCAGTCTAATTTGAACAAAAAGCGGTCCGTTGTACGAGTGGTCGCATTGTTCAAGTATCCACCTGGATCGTAACCATACTCACTATTTAGATAGTTGGTAAGCTGTGCCAGCTTAGCCTCATCTGCCGAACCTTGATAAGTAGAGAAATCAAATGGTTTGGGTTCTTCATCGCGCTGAATTTCTAAGTTGGCGAAGAAGAACAGTTTGTTTTTGATTAACGGGCCCCCTAATCTAAGTCCAGTGGTATAGGAGGTAAAAGGAGCTAACTTTTCTCTTACCTCTAGATCCTGCCCCGCTGTTTTACCAGCAAAGTTTTCATCCTTGTAGAAACCGTAAACGGAGCCTTCAAAATTATTGGTACCACTACGGGTAACCGCATTGATACTAGCACCGGCAAATCCACCATAGGTAACATCATACGGCGCCAATACAATAGAGATTTGCTCGATCGCATCGGGACTAATTGGAGTAATACCTGCTTGGCCACCGTTTGTACCCGAGTTGGCAAGACCGAAAACGTCATTGTTAACCGCTCCATCAAAGAAGATGGCATTGTAACGGTTGTTCATACCGGCTACTGAAAGACCACCGCCGTTAGCGTTTCCTTTTTGAGAAGGAGCCGTACGAGGATCTAAACGAGCAAAGTCTTGAAGGAAGTTACGATCAACAGTAGGAAGTGCCGCGATAGCTTCTTCACTTACATAGGTTTCTGCACCCGTTCTGTTTCCATCAAAAATATCCCCTGAAGTAGCCGTTACAACGACCTGCTCCAAAACGATATCTGTTTCACTCATGGCCATGTTAACCTTGTAAGTCTGTCCCAGTGTTAAGAACACACCCGTTTGTGTAGCATCTTCAAAACCAACGTACGTAGCAACGACTTTGTAAGGACCTCCAGCCCGCATATTCGGGATAAAGAACTTACCGTCTTCATTTGCCACTGTGCCGTACATGGTCCCAGTTGGCTCATGGATAGCTTGTACAGTCACCAAAGGAAGTGGAGCACCTTCAGGATCGGTGATTTTCCCATTCATGGTGGAAGTAGTTGCACCCTGTCCTAAAACACTAGAGGAAATACCCAGTAGCATAATACAGACTAGTGCAAAGTGTAAAAAGAATTTTTGCATACTGCCTAAGTTTAGTAAAGTGTGAGTAAGTTGCCTACTAAAAAATTTCTTTTCCCAGTTGGTTTAAGAACAGTTCTAGAATAAGTAAGCGATCTGTTCTTAAACCATTTATGAGCAGCCCTAATTTGGTGAATGGCAGTGCCATCCGTTTGGCTTGGGTGCAAATGGGATTTCAAGGCCGATAGCGGTAAAAATCATGATTGTTGCTACAAATTGAAAAATTGGGGCATCTGTATCCTGATCTTTACTTAGTCGGATTTACTACGCTTTTGATTTCTTTAGGCTCTAGTGTTTTGTGGAAAATCGCTATGAATTACCTGCAATGGGATAGTCGTAAAGGTGGAGGAACAAAAATCGCTTTGTTGCTTTAATTGCCGTCGGCAACAAACATAGGTCACAGTAATACATTCCAGTTTTGTGTCCTACACTTTTTGTTAAAGTTGGTATCGGGGGCGAAGGTATTGTTAATTCTCCAATTGAAAAAGAATTCAGATTGAATATTCCAGAAAAGCTCTGTAGAACTGTCCTGTATTTACCTTTTTCGCACATTTGACCTAAGATTTGCTTTTTCAAAACAGATCATCTCTAGATCATGATGTAACGCAACAAGAATAGACTAACCAAGATGTAAAGGATGGGATGCACCGCCTTGCCCTTTCCCATAAAGACCTGGATCAAAACGTAAAACATCATGCCTATCGCGATGCCATTCGCGATGCTATACGTGAAGGGCATTAGAATGATCAATAAAAATGCGGGAATGGAGCTGGATAGTTCTTCTAAATCGAGCTTGCGAATGCCATCCAACATCAGCAAGCCTACCATGATTAGAACCGGTGAGGTAGCGGCGGCGGGAATCATTCCGGCTATCGGGGCCAATAGAATAGAAAATAAAAATAAAATAGCTACGACTACTGCCGTTAAACCCGTACGCCCTCCAGCTACAATGCCAGATCCACTCTCAATATAGGTCGTCACACTAGAAGTGCCAAGCAGAGAACCGATTGTGGTGGCCGTAGCATCAGATAATAGGGCTCTATTTATTCCGGGTAGATTTCCTTCTGAGTCGAGCATATCTCCTTTCGCAGCTGTCCCCAACAGCGTACCTAAGGTATCAAACAAGTCTACCAAAGTAAAGCTTAAGACTACCAGGAGAATGGTGAGCATGCTTTCAAGGGGTGTGCTCCCTTCTGGAACGACAAACAAGCCAGCCAAATCTAATTGGAAGGCAGTAGGGGCCAGGCTAATCTTGTCAATGCTGTAACTATCCGGAATTAAAGTCACGCCCATGGGGATACCGATTAGGGTGGTACCTAGGATGGCCCAAAGCATGGCTCCGCCCACCTTGCGCACCATCAAAATCGTGAGCAGGGCAAAACCGATGACTGCCAGTAATACTGGGGAACTTGATACATTGCCCAGTTCTATGATCTGGGGTGGAGCGGCTTGCACTTGATCGATCAAAGGACCCGCTTCAAGCGTTTCACTACCCAGGATAATATCGATGATCGGGCCCTGATTCATATCGATTAGCCCAGCATTGTTTAAGCCGATCAAAGCGATAAATAAGCCAATCCCCGGGGCAATGGCCAGTTTAAGATTTAAGGGAATGGCGTCGATAATGGCTTTTCGCATCCCGGTGATCGTCAGTAATAGGAAAAGGATACCGGAAAGAAAAACAATAGCCAGTGCCTGCTGCCAGGTATAGCCTAAAGTCAAAACCACGGTGAAGACAAAGAAAGCGTTCAAACCCATGCCAGGAGCCTGTGCAAAAGGGAAATTGGCCAGTAATCCGATCAGCAGCGTACCAATAGCAGCAGAGATACAAGTGGCTACCAGAACCGCTTCCGCATCCATACCTGCTTTGGCGAGTATCGCTGGATTGACAAAAATGATGTAGGACATGGTGAGAAAGGTGGTAAGCCCCGCAATAAGTTCGGTTCTGACATTGGTTCCTTTCTCCGAAAGGTGGAAGAATTCTAGCATAGCTGGCCGTCTGTTTGGCCTACAAACATAGGGTTTTCTGAGAAAGATCGGACACGCTCCTTTTACTTATATCATACTCTCTTTGAAATTTCCTACTTTTGGCGGATAGCAGCTCATGTCCTGATCTGTTGCACCAGCTTCACTTCATTCACACCGCTATATCTCCAAACCACGGCCATGAAAAAAATTGTACTTACTGCTTTATACCTGTTTCCGATTTTGCTCTTTAGCCAGACTGACACAGACTTTGAGCAGTATTTAAAACAAAGAAATGCCTTGATGTCAGCAGATAGTGCCCTGTATTTTGATGCCAAGGTGAAGCTGTCAAAATCCGAAGAAGCGCTCAATCAATTGATGCGAAGTGAGCAAAAGCAACTACTTGATCATTATAAGAATACCCACTTTTTCCCGCCTGCCCGAGACTTTTATCAATCCAAAAAGCATATAGAAGGGACCAAGATCTTTCAGGTTTTGCAGCAAATGCCCAAAGGCGGAATCCTACACCTGCATCAATTGGCCATGGGCGATGCACAGTGGGTGGTCGAAAAGGCGATGGCAACACCAGAAATGCACGTCTATTGGAAGGAGTCCAATGATACTTACGTGAAAGGTCAAATGCGTGCCTACTCCAGCGGAGACGCCCCTGAAGGCTTTCGGCCAGTTGGGGAGTTAAAGGCAGAGGTTCCTTCTTTTCCAACACAGCTCTATAGACTAATCACTTTCGACGAAGGTATTGATCGAGATTCAGTAGATATCTGGTACGAATTTGAAGCCATCTTTCAACGGATATATAGTTTTGTAAGCTATCGACCTATTTTCCCGGAATACTTGAATCGAGGACTGGATATCCTAGCGCAAGATGGGATCCAACATGTAGAACTTCGCATGCCCTTCCGCAATCGCATGTATGATCTGGAGCATCCGGATGGAGGTTTGCCGGTACAGGAGTTTGCGCAAACTTTAGAAAGGGCCTTGCATCGACAACGGGAAAAAGATCCTGCTTTTACAATGAAAGTCATTCATACTAATCTTCGCTTTAAAAGCAATGCCATGATCTGGGAGGATATCCAATCGGCAGTAAGTATGAAGAAACGCTATCCAGACTGGTTGAAGGGCTATGATCTAGTGGCAGAGGAAGACAATGGGGAAGCTACCCTTTTCCATGCTAAAACCTTCCTCCGGCTGGACTCTTTAGAAAAGGAAAGAAAAGTTAACCTGCCTTTGTATTTGCACGATGGAGAAAGTGATTGGGCCTCCATAGCCAACCTCTACGATGCTATCCTGCTTGGAACCCGCCGAATTGGACATGGCTTTAATCTCTTCCGTTTCCCAAACTTGATCGAACAGGTAAAACGCAATAACATCTGCATCGAGGTCAATCCGCTGAGTAATCAAATTCTTGGCTATCTCAGAGACCTGCGCATCCACCCTGCGGGCACCTACCTCCGGAGGGGAGTAGATTGTACTATTAGTTCGGATGATCCACTAATCTTCGATTACCAGGGGCTATCCTACGATTTTTGGTCCGTTTATATGGCTTGGGAATTAGATCTAGCAGCACTCAAACAACTATGTCGTAATAGTTTAGAACATGCGGCCTTGTCAGAGGAAGAGAAGACGGAGGCTTTGGCAGCATGGGAGGAGAAATGGAATCAATTTGTTGAGCAAACTATTGCCAATTGGTAGGGAGTCTTGAACATGAATTTCCGGATCGGGTGAACCTGCTGCAAGAGCAGACGATCGCCTACACAATAAAAGTTTACGATGAAAATTTCCACTCTAGTAAGTCTAAAAAGTCTTTATAGTAGTTGTGCATATATTGGCCTTGCTTGCGCTTTTTTATTGACCGCATGCAATAGCCCGCAGTCAGACGCTACGCCAGAAAAAGTACCTGTGAAGGTGGTCGTGGTAAGTATGTTCGAATCGGGGGAAGAAACAGGTGATCGTCCGGGCGAAATGCAGTTCTGGGTTGAGCGACTACCCTTACCAGATAGTTTTCCTTTCCCACAAGGATATCGACAATTAAGATATAATGCGGACCTAGAAGTGTTAAGCATCATGACGGGGATTGGCAATACCAAGGCAGCTGCCTCTATCATGGCCTTGGGGCTGGATCCTCGCTTTGATCTAAGCAAGGCGTATTGGTTGGTAGCTGGGATTAGCGGGGTAGATCCGGCTGATGCACCCACGGGTTCTGCGGCTTGGGCGGAGTGGCTGATTGATGGTGACCTTAGCCATGAAATTGATGCTCGCGAAATTCCTGAGGATTGGAAAACGGGCTACATACCCCTGCGACGCACTGAGCCTTACGCCCAACCTGTCAACGTTAACAATGAAGGTGTGGTAGCTCGCCTCAATCCCGGCTTAGTGGATTGGGCTTATGGCCTGACTAAGGACATGGAACTGCCGGATAATGACGAGATAAAGTCGATGAGAGAGCAATATACTGGCTATGCCGCAGCAGAGATGAAGCCGTTCGTATTAAAGGG
>JAHQWA010000438.1 GCA_019634045.1 Saprospiraceae bacterium | reverse complement strand
GTAAGCGGCACCAAGAGATTAAATATTGGCCTATTTGAGACTAAAGCGGAAGCTGAAAAGATCCTAGAGCAGGTGAAACTGATATCCCCTAGCGGCTTCATTAAGACTTTTATCCCTGAAGACTTAGGGGATGTAGTGGATTTGAGAAATCCGGGAAACCGTGAAGAAACAATTAGTGTTAATATTAACCTCTACTTTGATTATGATCAACCTAGTGTGGAAAATACAAGAGAACCGAGCGGAGAACTTAGAGATTATACAAGTTTTTTTGAAGGCTATCTAACGGGCGTTGACTTTGACCAAACGGTACGGCCCTATCGCGACGACAGCGAGTATCAAGCTCAACGGAATCAACTTAGACTGGCCGATGCAGCTTTAGCAAATGATCCGAACATCGACCCTCAGAGAATACGTTATCGGGACTACCTCGAGGCTGGCAGTGGAGGCATAGGAAAAGGATCTGCACCATTTAGTAGTTGTAACGGAGATACCACCGAACTCGCGGTCAGCAATTTCTTCAAAGAGCTGCGGAGTAACTATAGCCAGTTTACTACTTCTTTTACAAATCAGGTTTTGCTTCTCTATGAAGCCGGTTATGATATCAAGATTACTTTAGAAGGAACCGCTAGTGGTTCAGGAGTACCAGCAAACAATATTAGTCTATCTAGCAGAAGAATCGCTACCATCACCGAGTACCTTAGAAATTATATGGAAAAGGAAGTTGGAGAATTTGATGCAGAGCGCATCAGTTATGTTGTACAGCCTCTAGGCTCCGAGGGATATAAAGGGAACTATCCTCGCACTGGTCTATGCAGAATCTATGATGTTAGAGCCGCACGGGATCGCAAGGTTAGAATTGTTCGGCTGGATGCAATCAGGAAATAGTAATTGCTCAGCCCTTGATGATTCACTTGTTTGCTTCCCTCGCAGGCGCTCAAATGCTAAAAACCTCACCACACGTGCACGGCAAGCTCTGCTTGCTCGTGATCAGGCCGCGGACTCCCGCCCGCCCTATGATTTGCCCACCCACTTCCAAAGAAATTTTATCTTTAGTCTCCTTAACCTCTATTAACATCACTAATCTAGGAATCATGAAGAGGCTGTTAACTTACCTAATCGTTTTATCCTGCTGTAGTCAGATCAATGCTCAGATTAGCGCGAAGCTCATGCGCTACATGGATGTATCGACTACACAGATCACCTTTGTTTACGGCGGAGATATCTGGGTCATGCCTAAAGCAGGAGGCACCGCCATCCAGGTGACACATTCCCCAGGGGAAGAATCCTGGCCCCGCTTTTCGCCAGATGGTAAATCCATCGCCTACACCGCTAGTTATCAGGGCAATTCCGACATCTACGTGATGCCGGCCACCGGAGGGCTGCCCGTTCGCGTCACTTATTCTTCTTTTCCGGACCGGATGTTAGATTGGCATCCAGATGGAGAGCATCTACTGTTTGCTTCTCGGCGTGAAATGGGGCAACGTTCCTCCCAGCAGTTTTTCAAAGTGCACAAAACCGGCGGTCTACCCGAAAAGCTAAGCGTACCTTATGGGGAACTGGCTAGTTATTCACCTGATGGGAAGCAGCTGGCTTACATTACAAAGATCACAGAAAACTATCCTTTCAAACGTTATCGAGGCGGATTGACTTCCGATATCCTTATCTTTGATCTGCAAACGATGAGGGCGGAAAATATCACGAAAAATGAGGCTAATGATGGGAAACCAGCCTGGGCTGGAGACAAAATCTACTTTCTGTCAGATCAGAATAAAGACATGCGCTTGAATCTTTGGGCCTACGATACAAAAAGCAAGTCTGCTAAGCAGATTACTCGGTTTAAAGATTTCGATATCTCCTTTATGTCGACAGGACCCGATGATCTCGTATTCGAGGCCGGAGGTAGCTTGTATCTCATGAATCTCGAAACGGAGAAGTATAAAGAGGTGAGTGTGAATGTCATTAGTGATTTATCTGCTGAAATGCCGCAGCGTAAGAGTGTGAGTAGAAGCATTGCTAACATGACCGCTTCGCCTGAGGGGAAACGGATCATCTTTGAGGCGCGCGGAGAGTTGTTCAATGTACCGGTCAAGGAAGGTTTTACCCTAAATATGACGAAATCTAGTGGTGCCTTTGACCGCGACCCAGCCTGGTCACCGGACGGGAAGCACATCGCTTTTTGGAGTGACCGCTCTGGTGAAGTAGAGATGTACCTACAGGTTTCTGATGCTTCAAAGCCTGCGCAGCAGGTGACCAACCGTAATCGGGGTTTCGGCTATAAACTCTATTGGTCCCCTGATAGTAAAAAAATAGCCTTTATCGACGAGAAGAACGATATCTACATCTTCGAGGTGGAGACAAAGGCGCTCACTTTGGCAGCTAATTCACCTTGGAACTTTAGCCATAATGGTAGACTCGGTTACCCTATTGAATGGTCTCCAGATTCTAAGTGGATCGCTTTTCATCATGGATTAGAAAATGCCAATAATGCCGTATTTGTCTACAACCTGGAGAAGAAGGAAAAGAAGCAGTTGACGAGTGGCTTTTATGACGATTCCAATCCTGTCTTTAGTACCGACGGTAAGTATTTGTTCTTCATGACTGATCGCAATATGCAGCCGCATTACTCTGATATGGGCGATGGTACTTGGGTGTATCCCAATAGTACGCAACTGGCCTATATGAGCTTAACCAAAACGGCTCCCAACCTGCTTGCGCCAAAGAATGATAATTTCAAACAGAAGGAAACCGAAGACAAAAAAGAGAAACCCAAAACAGAAAAAACGGAAAAAGCAGAAGACAAGGACAAAGGCAAAGAAAAGGCCGATAAAAAGGAAAATTTAGTTTCGATAGACTTTGATGACCTGGAAGCACGCGTGCGCATTCTGCCTCCGAAAGCAGGTAATTTTGGAGGCATGATGGCCTTTGAGAATAAGCTGGTCTTTGTCCGGGGAGCGAATACAGGTTCGGAAAAGAGAGGTGCTTCTCTGCAGTATTTTGACCTAAAGGAGAGAGCGGAAAAGACGATCTTGGCAAGTGTAGGTGGAGTGGTTAAAACAGCTGATGGGAAGGCTCTATTGGTAAGTGATAAAGGCAAGTACGGTATCGTAAAGCCTGCGCCAAAGCAAAAGATCGCTAAGCCTATTCCTACCAGTGGTTTAGTCATGGACCTGGTGCCCCGAGAGGAATGGCGACAATTGTTTGCGGATGCTTGGCGTCGACATCGCGACTTCTTCTATGATCCCAAGATGCACGGTCTGGACTGGCCAGCTATGAAAGAACGCTATGGGGCGCTAATTGAAGATGCCCGTACACGTTGGGATGTGAGCTTTGTGATCTCTAACCTCTGTGCCGAACTATCGGCAGGACATACCTATACTTTTGGCGGAGATGCGGAGAGGGTACAGCCTGTTCAGACGGGCTTCTTAGGGATAGATTGGGATTTGAAAGAGGATAAATACTACATCAAACGGATCATTCGTCCTGCTAGCTGGGATACCGAGGTCCGTTCTCCGCTAGATCAACCCGGTGTGGATGTTCAAGTAGGAGATTTTATTCTAGCCGTTAATGGCGAACCCCTGGACACGAAGAAAGACCCTTATGCGGCCTTTGCCGGACTGAATGGCAAAACAGTAGCCCTTACGGTGAGTCGGTCCGGAGCGGAAGCGGATGGCAAGCAACACATTATCAAGACGCTTAGCCAGGGCCAAGAAACACAACTTCGTTATTTGGCTTGGATCGAAAGAAATCGCAAAATGGTGGATGATCTTTCGGATGGACAGCTTGGCTATGTATATATGTCTAATACCGGAGGTCGAGGCCAGTTGGAGTTGGTGAGAATGTACTATGGCCAACTGGACAAAAAAGGTTTCATCATTGATGAGCGATTCAATGGTGGTGGGCAACTCGCAGATCGTTTCCTCGAATTACTGACCAAACCCGTCGTCTATAATTTGCATTGGCGGCATGGTAAGGATCATACACATCCTATCAAAACCAATACCGGACCAATGGGGATGTTAATCAATGGTTGGGCTGGCTCCGGAGGCGATGGTCTACCCTGGGCCTTTCAAGAGCTAGAGGCTGGCCCTATTGTCGGTGAGCGCACCTTGGGTATTTTAGTAGGCCCCGCCACGGGCCACCGCTTGGTCGATGGGGGAGGAATAACGGTTCCCGGAGCTCGTCTCTACGATAATGACGGTCATTGGTTCTGGGAAGGAGAAGGCGTGAGACCTGATATCAAGGTCTGGGACGATCCGAATCTTTTAGTGCAGGGCAGGGATCCACAGATGGAAAGGGTGGTGGAAGAGGTGTTAAAGCTGCTAAAAACCGAAGCGCAAGTCAAGACACCTGCCCCAGCGCCGGAGGACAGAACAGCCAAGGGACTAAACGGCAAAAAATAGCCACTGACTTACGGTATAGTAAAACAATGCCGGCATAGGAGAAGCCCCTGTTAACAAATCAGTTAGCAGGGGCTTCTCATTAGTGATCGCCAACACGAATGAAGGCCACCGCTCTGCCCAGCTGTAAAACACCTAATCCGTCTCCGGCTTCTCATCCCCCATAAGCGGTAGGCTGCTATTCGGCCGCAACGTCTCTAATGGGATAGTATCAAAGCTATAGTCCTTTAAGTCAACATTGATCAAGCCTTTTTCCTTCGTTTTCGGCTGGAAGAGTTGAATAGCTAGCTTGGTCGGCATGATCAATCCATCCTTGGCTTCGGCGCGCTCCAGGTATCTCACTGTACCATACATAAAACCCGGAACGGGCATGTAGTGATCTCGAATGTTTACCTGTAGCATATCGGCCATCTGCGTCTCCTTATTGATGAAGAAGACATATTGATCATATTCTTTATTGGGTTCCTCAGAGCCCCAGGAGGCGAGGACAAGGTCATAGGTTTTGCCATCAAACTCTCGCTCGCCACCATAGCGTACGATCGGCGCCGTTTGGATGCGCAAAGGAATTTCCAGCACATAATGGAAGGCGGCTAAGCCCCATTCCCAGCGTTTCTTCTTTTTGAAAACAGGCTCAGACTCCCCTTTTTTCTGGACGTAGGTCTCCCAGGATTGCAAGCCGTAAATATCGCCTTCGCGTTTTTTGTTGAGGTAGCGAATTCGGCCGTCGAAGGAGTTGACCGCATACGACATCCGGATGTCCTGGTTTTTCTTGCTTCGGAAAGGATCCATATTCATCATATCCCAAAGGCCGTTGATACCTAGGTTGGCCGTGACCTCAAAGGTTTCATGCTCAGCTAGTTGCTGGATGCCTTGCGCTTCCGCCATTTTGGCGAGCAAAGTACGCCCTTTCGTTTCCAGTTCTTTACTATTGGGGTTTTCTTTAACTAGGTTCGGCCGGAGATCGGATAAACAGCTGGTGGCAAAAATGGAAAGACCGAGTAGGGCTACCACAGGTAGCCGGGATGGACTAGCATATTTCATATTGATGTTAGATTATTGCCATTAGCATATATCCACCAAGGGATACAAGCCATGGTGTTAGGTGAATCGGAAATAGAAGTGGAATTCAGAAGGAAAGATGGGACGAATGGCATCCCTTTAAGTTGAAAATAGAAGTCAAAGACTCTTCCGCGTGGTTCCCAGAAAAGCTGCACGCCAGGCCCTATCAAATCCTGGGCCTGAGCGCAGCGAACCCTGATTGCTACGCCCGAGAACGTATTGGCGTTTCGGCATAGCTTTTCAGTCCAGCTAAAAGTTTGTCGGCGGCACTGGTAAATTGTGACCGCACCATTATATTGTCCATGGCTTTACCGAGAAAGCCATATTTCAGATCGTATTGGATGACAAAACGAACGCGTGTTTGGTGATCGCTTTCTTCCTCTACACTGAGCGTAGCGGTACACTGCTGAAAGGGCGGTACTTTCTCCCCTTCATAAATTTCTACCGTATAGGAACGACCTTCTACCCATCTAATAATTCTTTCTTGCACAATACCCATTGGCTTTAGCTCACATTGTCGAGTAGCCCCTAAGCCGTTGGCGATATCAGAAGTACAGTGAGAAGATTTGAGATTGGGATTGAAGCGGTGAATATTGCCATAGTCAGCCAGGATATCCCACACTTCATCTTTTGGTCGATTGATGATTGCCTCTTTTTCGATGATAGTCATTGCTGATTGTTTTTTGTGAACTTGACCACAAGGTCGCCGCAAAAAGGGGCGAAGTAAAGAAAGAGGGGTGAGGAGACTATATTATGTGTTGAGTGGGCGAATGGCGAGGGTTTCTGTGACGAATGGACAATTCCTGTGACGAATGGACACCACCAGAACAACGGCAGGGGGCACCTGCAATTTCAAGATTAGGTAGATGAACAAGCTGTAAGAATTCCATAGAAGGTAGGCACAATCAGCTTTTAGCCCTTTCTGAATGCAGCTAGAGATTGTTTGACTAAAGCCTCTTTGTTGCGAGAGATGGGAAGTTTGGTGGAGGTCCGGTGGCATAGCAGATTCAATTGCCGGGAGGAACCACTTAAGGCGTTGAAGAAGTTGAGATTAGCCAGGTAGGAACGATGACAGTGGATGATGGTCTGTGAATCAATTTTTTCTTTCACTGCCGATAAGGGGATTCGCAATAATCGCTCCTTGACCTTGAGCCCATCTAGGTATACAAACTTTGTATAATTACCTTGGGCCTCTACATAAAGCAGTTCGCTTAGCAATACTTCCAGTTTCTCTTTCGTGTCAGACTGAATGACCAATAAAGGAGAATGGGTCGCTGATTCTAGCGTTTTTCCTTCTCTATAAAAAGGGGTAAGTTTTAGGCGGTCCATGAGCTGCCAGTATTGCCCTTCATCATGTAACTCCTGGAAAATGGGGTCGATACCAAGGCGGGCTATAGTCCAAATGTGATGACTATCAACGGCTTGTTTCAAGAAGCTCAAGGCCTTCTTTTTGTCTCCAAGGCCAAGATAAACCAAGGCGAAATCCAAGGCGAGATTTTCCTGCTGATCTTCAGCCTGTCGCTGATTGTGAATGTCGAGTACCTCATAGGCTTTATCCACCAGCTGCATTTTTCCAAATAGATACCCTAAGCCAAACCAGCCTCTTAGGGGATGTCCGACTGCTGCCTGATATTTTTCAAACCATTCCTTAGCCTCTTGCCATTTACCTTCATAGATAAAGCTAAAACCTATGCTCTCCAAGGCTGGCCTAAAGTTGGGATCGATCTCTAAGGTTCTATGATATTCTCGCCTGGCGGTGGCATGATTGCCGACATAGTCGAATGCCCAACCCTGACTGTTGATGAATAAGGTATTCATTGGGTCGTACTTAGTCGCCAATTCATGAGAATAGATGGATTTTTCTGCTTTTCCGGTAATGATCTCCAAAATTCCCTTCATTCGCAGGGCCTCTGCCGATCGGATATCCAATTCCAGGGCGCGCTGGATCGAAGCTACTGCTCCAGGCCAATCATAGTCATAGAACCCCTTGACCATCGCCATAGATAGGTGGGGCTCAATTAGAGATTCATTGAGTTGAATGGCTTTAAATGCTGCTTTTTTAGCCTGCTGATAATAGCGTGGATGGATATAACCACCGAGCGCGACACTGCAGCTGGCAATCAAAGCATAGGCAAGGGCAAAATCGGGCTGACGAAGGAGGGCTTGTTTGCAACAGGCCACCGCTTTTTCCATTTCAGCCATGGTATACTGGTTGTAATGGTAAAGTCCTTGCAAATACAGCTCGTAAGCCTTGACATCATTGTTGGGTACTAAGTCAGATTGTATCGCTGGTGTAGGTAGAGGTTGCTGGGCAAACTTCTGCGCCACGAAAGTGGCAATGTCATCTTGTAGATTTAGTAAATCTTGGTAAGGGCGATTGAAACTTTCAGACCAGACCGTAAAGCCAGTATCGACATCTGTCAAGTGAATGTTGATCCGGATTTTTTCGTCGTATCTTCTGATGCTCCCTTCCAGCATATGAGAAATGCCTAGTTGCTCGCCGATCTGCTTCGGCTGAAGGTCCTTGTCTTTAAAGAAGAAACTGGAAGTACGAGAAGCTACGCGAATGTGATCAAGGCGAGTTAGAGTATAGATCAGTTCTTCTGTGATACCATCACAAAGAAAGTCATCTTGTGTGGATGAGCTCCAATTGCGAAAAGGTAGCACCAATAAGCTGATCTTCATACGTCTTTATCAACAATCAACCATCGAAGATATAAGAAAGTTCGATCTCCGCAGCTTGCTGTAAGCTAGAGAGATCGGTCTCTATTCTGGCAATGGCTTTTAGGCCATTAATAAAAGTATAGATATGTTTGGCTAGGGTTTCGGCGGGATGACTATTCTTGATCTCACCCCGTTCCTGTCCCAGCTGAATGATATGCGTGAAAAAACCTACCATCTTGGCCATATGTCCCTGCAACAAGGAACGAACTTCTGGTGATTGGTTGGGCATTTCGCAAGTGGTATTGGTGATAAAGCAGCCATTTTGTTCTTCGCCACTTTGTAACTCCTCCACTATTTGCTGAAAAAAGTTGATGAAAAAAACGCGGACGGAACCGTCCTCCAGTTCTTGTTTGACCCGCTTTGGGTCGAAACCAAATTCCTTTTGATAGAATTGAAAGGCTTCTTGGAAAAGCTGTTCTTTCCCTCCGGGGAAAGCGTTGTACAGACTGGCCCGATTGATGCCCAGATGATCTACGAGATCTTGCATAGAAGTGGCATGGAACCCTTTTTTCCAAAAGCGTTCCATAGCCTTTCTAAGAATATCTTTTTGATCAAATTGTTTTGTCCTTGGCATCGAATTAGAATATTCGTTCCAAAAATAGGCAAAAAAAGAGGTTTTTACAACTGAGACATTCCGCCATCAACGACAATCTCTGTGCCTGTAACGTACTCATTCTGTGCGAGGAAGATGGCCGTTTGCGCAATTTCTTCTGCTTGTCCGAAACGTCCTAGAGGTACCTGGCTTAGAATAGAACCGGCCATTTCTCCGATCTGCTCTTCTGGCATTCCCATCTTGTTGAAAATTGGGGTTTCGATGGGGCCAGGACTGATGCTATTTACGCGAATCTTACGCTCGGCAAGTTCAGCTGCAATGGTTCTCGTAATGGATCGTACAGCAGCTTTTGTAGCGGCATATACGCTAGCATTTGGCATACCCATCTGATTGACTACGGAAGAGGTAATTTGAATAGAGGATCCTTCCTTCAAATGAGGCAAGGCTTTCTGAATACCAAACAAAACACCCTTTACATTAACATTGAAGATGTTATCATAAAAAGCTTCATCAATCGCTTCGATCGGGGCAAATAAGGCAATGCCCGCATTTAAGAATAACAAATCGATCTGGCCATACTTGTTCGCCACTTGTTGATAAAAGGACTCGATTTGATCCACTTTGGTGACATCTGCAATGAAAATGTCATCAAAAGCATTTGGGTATTCCTGTAGGGTCTGTTGTAGGCGCTCCTCATTCCGCGCATTGACAATAACTTTGGCTCCTGCTGCTTTAAAGGCATTAGCAGACGCTAGTCCGATGCCACTATTCCCTCCTGTGATGACTACTACTTTTCCTGAAAGACTTTTCATGATGTGTTAATTGATCATTTAGTGAAGAAGAAGATTTATTTTAGAACGATCGTTCTATTTAAGTTACATGTATTAGAACGATCGTTCTAAAATAAAGTTGAAGGCGTCCCAAAAAAAGTTTGCAAAAAGGGAGGCGATATGTTGTAAAGGTCAGATAATGAGGTGGTTAGTGTTGAACGTTTTTTTGTAAAATTAAGCTTACATATCTACTGAATGGCCTTTACTAATTCCGACCGCTTGCGATTTAAGGCGTTGGGTCCGAGCGACCCTTTTGATTACTCAGAAAAGTTACAACACTTCAGTATCTTCCTTTATCAAAACACTAGGCTTCATACAAATTAGTGTAGAATGAAGCCTACATCCGATCATTAACCCACAGCATATGTCCAATAAGAACAGAAGATCATTCCTGCAAAAATTATCCGGAGGACTCATCGGGCTAGGCTTACTACCCAGCCATCTCTCCGCAGCGAACAAAGTAGAATTGATAGATACCTCCCCCTTGTTCCAGTCGTTCAGCGCCAATGATACCATACGAATCGGTTGCGTAGGTATGGGGATCATGGGGTTCAGCAATTGTCGGACGGCCTTGAGTATTCCTGGGGTGGAACTGGTGGCCGTTTGTGACCTATACGATGGGCATCTAGCGCATAGCAAGGAAGTATTCGGGAATCACCTATTCACGACACGAGATTATCGAGAATTAATCAATCGTGCGGATATAGATGCTGTAATCATAGCTACCTCGGATCATTGGCACGATAAGATCTCTATCGCAGCGATGGAAGCTGGGAAAGATGTGTATTGTGAAAAGCCGATGGTACATCGACTGGAGGAAGGGCATGCGGTAATTGCGGCGGAGAAAAAAACGGGCCGGGTTTTTCAGGTAGGAAGTCAAAGGGTCAGTTCCATCGTATATCATAAAGCCAAAGAATTGTTTGAAAGTGGCGTGATTGGAGACTTGGTCTTGGCGGAAGTGTGGTACGATCGTCATTCAGCCTTAGGCGCTTGGCAATACTCGATTCCTACCGATGCCTCCCCCGAAACGGTTGACTGGGAGGCCTTCCTGGGCGATGCACCCAAAGGCCCGTTTGATAAAACTCGCTTCTTTCGATGGCGAAATTATCAAGACTACGGCACCGGCGTTGCTGGAGACCTGTATGTGCACCTCTTCTCGGGGCTTCATACGATCCTCAGTTCTCTCGGACCGGAACGAATTTATGCCAGTGGTGGTCTTCGCTATTGGAAGGATGGCCGCGATGTCCCGGATATCATCTTGGGCATCTATGATTATCCCCAAACCGATACCCACCCCGCTTTCAATCTGCAACTCCGCTCCAACTTCGTGGATGGCGGTGGCGGCGGCTCTAAGTTCCGCTTCGTCGGTTCGGAGGGGGTGATGGAGGTTAGAGGACGTAGCATCATGCTTAGCCAGCGCAAACTCCCCAAGGCTCCGGGATATGGCGGTTGGGATACCTACAATACCTTTAGCGAAGCGCAACAGAAAGAATATGAGAAATGGTATAAAGCGACTTACCCCAAGGAGTTCCGCATGCAAGGCCCCAAAGAAATGACCTATTCGGCCCCAGATGGCTATAGCGACAGCCACGCCCACTGGATGAATTTCCTTAGCGCCATGCGCGGCGGGCCACGCGTCATCGAGGATGCCTCCTTTGGCTTACGCGCCGCCGGCCCCTCCCTCGCCTCCAATGTGAGCTATTTTAGTAAGGAAGTGGTGCATTGGGATCCGGTGGGTATGAAGGTGGTGAAATAGGTCTGGGGCCCTTGTGAGACATCCGAAGTTATCCCAGGTGTGACTGGGCAAAACTTCGGATGTCTTCGCACTCCATGGACCATGGTCCGAAAACCCCATTCAGCCACGCCCCTGAAAAAACTATGGACCATCGACCATGGACCAAAAAAACATCCCGAATCTGTCCTCTTACCTCTGTCCTCTGGTATCTAAGTACCTCCTTCATGCCTAATGCCACTTCTCATCCAGTCCTTCTAGGACGAACTCCCACAGCATTTCGTAGGGGACGATTTCTAGTTCGGCACTTTGGTTGGCTTGCTCGATGGGTTTAGATTGCAGTTTTTTCCAATACTTGTCTGCTTTTCTTAAGACGGCCTTCTTGTGGAAACTAGCGGCGGGTAGACAAAGTAGCATTTTAATGAAACAATTCGAACGATAGGTGTCATCTTCTCTTAAGTATCGGTGGGTATAAGCTTGTAAAGACTCCATCTTATC
>JAHQWA010000437.1 GCA_019634045.1 Saprospiraceae bacterium | reverse complement strand
CCACTGGACATCTGCCACTGGGTGGATCGTTCGCTCATGTTAAAAAGCCTCGCCGTACCTTCTAGGTATGCCTGCGTTTTTTGTCTCGCTCAGCACAAAATTTGCTCGCACTCGCCCGTCTGGCCGCCGGACAGGCGCAATCATGAAAGTTTAAACATGAACTAAGTTATTCCTGTCCTTGCTTGGTCCCAGATTTTACTTGCAACCACAACAAAAGGTAGAAAGCATAAATACCCACTCCCATAGAATTTTCAATGGTATTTTCCACCATAAAAGAAGCAAGAATGATAATGTGAAAGCCCAAGAAGAGCGTATTTCCCAAAGCGATATCCTTTGTCGGCGAAATGGACTTGTTTTTAGGTGGACCACGCCGCTGTAGCAATACCCAGTAGAGCGGGTAGCCTAAAGCAAATAGGAAGACAGCAAGCCCAATCAAGCCAGTGCCTGCATATAGGGAAATGAACTGATTGTGAGGCATGCGGACGTGCTCAATGTTTGGGTAGTCTTTGGCGTACCTAGCTTTGACCTCTTGCCTCAGATTACCGGCTCCCACGCCCACTAGCGGATGTTCATTCCCAATGTCCATTCCCATCCGTAAGGAGATTATTCGCCAGAGGTCCGAGTAATTTCCCCCTAGGTTGTGCTCTCGAATCCAAAATTCATAGCGTACGTAAGCTACCTTGGCTTGGAAACTTGGGATCGTATAATAGGCGGTCAATGGAAAAACCGTCAACCCCAAACCGACTGCAACCCCCACCCAATATTTACCCGTTTGCCAAGCATAACGGATCGTTAATCCGAGGATAGCGAGATACAGGGCCGCCAAACCGCTACGTACAGAAAGCAAGTGGATCATTAGGAAAAGGAAAATACCAGCCCCGAGTATGGCTTTCGATTCCCAATCGTATTTAAACTTAAAGCCGGTCCGCCAGAGATAAAAGGCAGCCAGGTTGCCAAAGGCTAGGATCAAGCTAAAACGGATGTGATTCCGTGGGGTAGGCATAGGCCGACCTTGCTTCATCAAAGTGTTGATCTCCTCAAAATGTAAGAGGTAATTAATTCCGATTCCAATGCAGGTCACGGTAAGTGCGAAGACAAGGAAATATAGTAATCCCCAATATTGTTTGGAGGATAGGTCAGGGAGGCCACAAAATAGGATGGGTAGTACCAAGAAAGGAAGCTTCATCATCAGTCGATTTGACCAATAATCCCAGTCTTCCGTCATAATACCGCTAATGAATACGATCCAAAAAATAAGAGTAATGACTAAATGAACTCGACTGTTGAAGAACTTCCGAAAGTATTTGAAGAAATTTGGATTAAATCGAATCCACCCCTTGGCCTTCCAGTCAATGGCAAAAGTGAAAAGTACGGCTAGCCCTATCATGGCTGCCGATAGCAGAAAAGGAGAATAGATCAGTGCAGAGATGATCACCGCAAATAGAAAGAGCATGAGATGATCTCGCCGAATCAACTGGAGTAATTTGACCATATTACGTATAAAAGGAACCTATAAACCTAACGTATATGTTATAGTTGTATTGTTACTTAAAAATAGGCTAATTAGTTACCTTTGCAACCTTAAAGAAAAAGTCTCCAACAATTTCTGTGTCTTGAGTCAACCGTAACCTAGACCAACACTCTCCCGACAGTAAACGTCGGGACCTTTATGGTCTCCTTTAAGTTGACCACAAAAATTGTCAGAGAAGGAACAGAAAAGCATTAAGCAAAGACTTCCCGCGATCAAGCTTTTTCGGTAGTCTAGGCCCGGTTTTACGAGCCTACATTACCTTAAAAGAAAGGGAATCAAAATTGGTATTATGGCGGTCATCGAAACATTCGATAAAGTACAAGCAGTCATTGACGAAATCAATGGTAGTGAGCCAAAAACAGCTGCTGATTTGGAGCAATTCCGTATTCAGTATCTGGGGTCTAAAAATGTGATCAAGTCCTTGTTTGGTTTGATCAAGGAAGTACCCAATGAGCAGAAGCGCGAATTTGGGCAATTGGTGAATAAGGCCAAAAATACTGCCGAAGCTAAGTTTGAAGTCTTGAAGACGGCTTTGGAGAGTGCTGCTGATGAAGCGCAGGCTGCTGATATTGACCTTAGTGCTCCGGGAGAACCGCAAGCATTGGGGAGCCGACATCCGCTAACCACCACGATGAACCGCATCATACGGATTTTCGAACGGATTGGTTTTGTAGTGGAAGAGGGACCGGAAATTGAAGATGATTGGCATAATTTTACGGCCATGAACACGCCTGAGGACCATCCCGCACGAGATATGCAGGATACCTTCTATCTGCTCAATAACACGGAGATGTTGTTGCGTACTCATACTTCTTCGGTACAGGCGAGAACCATGACTTCTCAAAAGCCACCGATTCGAATCATTGCTCCAGGTAGGGTGTATCGGAATGAAACCATCTCTGCCCGATCTCACGCGCAATTCCATCAGGTAGAAGGATTGTATATAGACGAGAATGTTTCCTTCGCAGATATGAAGCAGACCTTGCTTTATTTCGCCAAAGAAATGTACGGTCCAGATAAAGAGATTCGCTTGCGTCCTTCTTATTTCCCTTTCACCGAGCCTAGTGCCGAGATGGATGTCTACTGGGGACTGGAAACAGAAACCGACTATCGGATCACTAAGGGAACCGGTTGGTTGGAGATATTGGGATGCGGTATGGTAGATCCTAATGTGTTGGAAAACTGCGGTATTGACTCCGAGAAGTACACCGGGTTTGCCTTTGGTATGGGGATTGAACGCCAGGCGATGTTATTGTATGATGTTGGAGATATTCGATTATTCTTTGAAAATGATGTCCGATTCTTGAAGCAGTTTAAGTCTGCTTTTTAGTCTAAGGGGACCTAAAATATTGTGGGTAGTGATGCAGAGGCTCATGGAATTATTCTTATCTGACCTCAGATCCATTTTTCCATTCTTGATGAAAAGAGCATCACCCAGCCCAAGTAAAAGTGAACGCTATGTCAAAGCCTAGTATCCCAAAGGGGACCAGAGATTTCGGCCCGGAGGAGGTGATTAAGCGTAATTATATTTTCGATACCATTCGTTCGGTATTTACCAAATATGCTTACCAGCCTATCGAAACCCCCACTATGGAAAACCTGTCTACCTTGACCGGGAAGTACGGAGAAGAAGGGGATAAATTACTATTTAAAGTATTGAACAATGGCGACTTCTTGTCCAAGGCTAATGCAGAAGCCTTGGCGGAGAAGAACTCTGCCAAATTAGTGAGTTCCATTTCTAAACGTGGGCTTCGATACGACTTAACGGTGCCCTTTGCCCGCTTCGTCGTCATGCACCAGAATGACATTAGCTTTCCATTCAAGCGCTATCAGATTCAGCGGGTATGGCGGGCCGATCGCCCACAGAAAGGACGTTATCAGGAATTCTACCAATGTGATGTGGATGTGGTAGGTTCTAACTCCCTAATGTATGAGGCCGAGTTGACCCAGATCTATGATGAGGTTTTTGCTGCACTAAATATTCCGGTAGAAATCAAGCTGAATAATCGCAAGGTACTAGCGGGAATAGCAGAGGTGGCAGGCATCTCTGATCGCTTTGTAGATATGACGGTGGCGATTGACAAATTGGATAAAGTGGGAATGGATGGGGTTAAGAATGAATTGTCCAAGCGCGAAATAACAACGGAAGCTATCACCAAAATAGAGGAGATACTACAGACTACAGAATTAGCTGATCTGAAAGCTAAATTAGCGGATAGTGAAGTAGGGATAAAAGGAGTCGAAGAGCTGGAACAGGTGTTTGAGTACCTATCCAGCAGTGATCTGAGTAACGAGGTCCAATTCGATGTAACCTTGGCTAGAGGACTCAACTACTATACTGGATGTATTTTTGAGGTTAAAGCCAAGAACGTTCAGATGGGGTCGATTGGCGGTGGCGGTCGTTATGATGACCTGACTGGTATTTTTGGCCTGAAGAATGTGTCTGGAGTAGGTGTTTCCTTTGGGGCGGAGCGAATTTATGATGTGATGGAGGAGTTGCAGCTATTTCCAGCGACTGCGGCTGACTCCCTGAAGGTATTATTCATTGCTTTTGATGCCAAAACACATGCGTATGCCTTCCGTTGCCTAGGTCAAGTACGTCGAGCAGGAATCACCGCTGATCTATATCCAGAACCCGCCAAACTGAAAAAACAGATGAAATATGCCAATGATCGGCAGGCGCCTTATGTCGTACTCATTGGAGATAATGAAATGGATAGTGGATTATTGACCTTGAAGAATATGGAAAGCGGAGAGCAGACTTCAGTCAATCTGGATGCGATCATTGCACAACTTAGTTAAGAAAGAAGCATGGATGTAGCGACACAACCTAAATACAGTGAGATCACCCAAGTGCAGCAAGATCTGCGAAGGGGGAAGCTCAGTTGTGTAGAGTTGGTAGAATACTACTTGGAGCGAATTGAAGCGAGCCAAGATCTAAACATCTATATAGAGGTGTATGCCGAGGAGGCCCTAGCTAAAGCTAAGGCCATAGATGAGCAGTTGGCGCAAAATGCTGATGAACTAGGGCGTTTGTTTGGTGTGGTGGTATCACTCAAAGATGTTTTATGTTATAAAGATCATCAGGTTACTGGCGGGTCTAAGATACTCAGCGGTTTTACTTCCATGTTTTCCGGGACTGGTGTGGAAAGAGTAGTGGCTGAAGATGCCATCATTATAGGTCGAGTAAACTGTGACGAATTTGCGATGGGCTCTACGACGGAGAACTCCTATTATGGACCTACCCGCAATGCAGCCGATCCTAGTCGCGTCCCAGGTGGTTCATCAGGTGGCTCAGCGGTAGCTGTCCAGGCGGACACCTGCCTAGTTTCCTTAGGAACAGATACAGGAGGATCGGTTCGCCAACCAGCCTCCTTTTGTGGGGTGATTGGCTTCAAGCCTACCTATGGCAGGATTTCCCGTTATGGCTTGTTAGCTTATGGCTCTTCCTTTGATCAATTAGGGATATTAGCACAAAGCGTATCTGATACCGCATTGTTCTTGGAAATTATGGCCGGTCCTGACGAATTTGACAGTACGGCTAGCCAACGACCCGTGGAGGCTTACGCTTCGAATCTCTCCTTTGAGCGGAAAGCCAAGATTGCCTATTTCGGATCTGCCCTTGATCACCCCAGCCTTGATCAGGGGGTCCGAACAATGTGCCAAGGGCTAATTGAGCAGCTGCGCTCGGAAGGCCATACGGTCGAAGCAGTAGACTTCGACTACTTGGACTATATCATTCCCGCCTACTATGTACTGACGACAGCAGAGGCTTCTTCCAACCTCTCTCGATACGATGGGATTCGCTATGGTTATCGGAGTGATAATGCCACCAACTTGATGGAGACGTATAAGAAGTCTAGAACAGAAGGTTTTGGTACAGAAGTAAAGCGGCGGATCATGCTTGGAACCTTCGTACTTAGTGCTGGCTATTATGATGCTTATTATACCAAGGCACAAAAGGCCAGAAGATTGATACAAGAAAAGACCTTTGAGATTTTCGAAACATACGATTTTATCTTACTACCAGCCTCTCCAGGCCCAGCCTGGCCGCTAGGAGATAATGTGGATGACCCTGTGGCCATGTACCTAGCGGATATTTTCACGGTACAAGCCAATATGGTGGGTATACCCGCTATCTGTTTACCCATGGGGACCCATGAAGAAGAAGGGCTGCCCGTTGGTGTGCAATTGATGGCCAACCGCTTCCAGGAAGCTGACCTTTTGGCCTTCAGCCAAAAGGTACAAGCAACACTTCCGAATTCTTAAACACTTCCGAAGTGTTGCTTTTTAAGACAAGGCTTGTTGCAGCAAGCTATGAAAATGATGCACCCCTTTTTCTCGTTTAGGTGAAAACCTGCCCGTATTATAGAATCTGGATCGCAATCCTTTTTGCACCCCTTCAACCACGAATTCATCTTCTCTTTCCACTTTATCGGCTAAGGCTGCGGCATCTGCTTGCAAGAACTTTTCTTCATCATATAGATAATTGATAAAGGAGATTCGGCTTAATGTAGTGCTAATCGGCCGGACTACATTTAACTGAACCCCCCAGGTGTAAAAATTTAACATCATATTGGGATAAATCCAGTAGTAATACGCTGTGATCTTCTTGCCGTAGTCAGGGTGTCCTTCCGGGAAATCAAAGTGATCCCCTTCCACACTGGAGTACCCAATTTGAACATTCATATGAGGGTAAATCTCGGTATTGTAAGATCCATAGTCCAACATCTGATTTAACTGATGATGTACAAAAGGAATGTGGAAGCCTTCCAAGTAGTTGTCGCAATACAATGCCCAGTGAGCGTGCACCATATATTCTACTGAATACTCTGGGGCAAAGCGGAACTGTTCAATGGGTAAAAAGCCAAGCCTGCGATCCAGTTCTGTGGTAATGACATCAAAGTCAATCGCTGGATCTAGGCTGGTAAATAGGAATTGGCGCCATTGCTTCAAGGGCAACTCATGCAGGTGGTCACAAGGGCGTGGAAAACCTTCTGCTTCTTTGAATTCTGGCATAAATTCCATTTTGCCAGCCAAGTTGAAACGCCGGCCGTGATATCCACAAATGATCTTGCGTTCTTTGGCGGGGTGTTGGGCCAGGAGGAAACCGCGGTGCGTACAGACATTGCTGAGACAATGCAGGTCATCCGAAGGATCTTTGGTGATAAGTAGGGGTTCGTCTATATACTTATCGAGTAGGGTGATAGGGTAGATGGTTTCTTGCCCACCAAAAAACTGCTGGCGATCTCCTATGTATTGCCAACTGGGGGCAAAGACTTTTTCCTTCATGGCCTCCCATAGATTTTTGTCGCTGTAGAAATCTGCTGGTAAGGTCTCAGATTGGCGGATATTTTGCTTTACGGTATTCAGTTGCATAGCTGCTGAAGTAAATGGTTAGAGAAGGACATTTGAGCAGTGAACAAGATATTTTTTTTCGGAATTTTCTCCGAAATTTTTGGGCGGAATCTTGTGCTTTTGTCTACCCTGACCATAGGGACTGATATAGTACTTAGTAAGGAATTCATGGTATAATTTACTCCTGCGTTCCTTGGTCGCTTGAAAGTTGGTTATTTTAGAAACGCAAGAATATATTGGTCCTATAGTAATCGCTTCCAATTCCCACAGATATGAGAAATTCGATAGTTTTATTTTGTATTAGTACTTTACTTCTGACTTATGGATGTGCCTCCAAGCCTACCACAGTTTCTGAGGAACGCCCCCCCAACATTATCATCATGTTAGCGGACGATCAGGGCTGGGGAGATCTAAGCCATAGCGGCAATACCGATATCAGCACGCCGAATATCGACGCCTTGGCCGCGAATGGAGCAAGCTTTGACAGATTCTATGTCAACCCCGTTTGCTCTCCTACCAGGGCTGAATTCTTGACTGGCCGCTATCACACTAGAGGAGGCGTATATTCGACCTCTGCAGGTGGAGAACGCTTGGATTTGGATGAGACAACGATTGCAGAAGTTTTTAAGCAAGCAGGCTATCAGACGGCAGCCTATGGGAAATGGCACAATGGTATGCAAGGGCCTTACCATCCGAATGCAAGAGGTTTTGATGAGTTTTATGGTTTCTGCTCTGGGCATTGGGGCAATTACTTTAGTCCTATGCTTGAGCACAATGGTGTAATCACGAAAGGAGAGGGCTTTTTGGTAGACGACCTGACGAATCAAGCTATGGACTTCATAACACAGCATCGAGAGGACCCCTTCTTTGTTTATCTACCCTACAATACGCCACATAGTCCCATGCAGGTACCTGAACGTTTTTGGGAAAAGTTTGCAGATAAGCCTCTAAGTTTACATAGCCAGGATACAAGTAAAGAGAACGAACTTCATATGAAGGCAGCCCTGGCTATGTGTGAAAATATTGACTGGAATGTGGGGCGCCTGATGGAAAAATTGGAGGCGCTGGATTTGACGGAAGAAACCATCGTAATCTATTTCTCAGATAATGGCCCAAATGGCTGGCGATGGAATGGGGGAATGAAAGGCCGAAAAGGATCAACGGATGAAGGAGGGGTTAGGTCTCCCTTTTTCATACAATGGCGAGGAACTATACCTGCAGAAATGAATATCTCCCCGATTGCCGCAGGGATTGATATTTTACCAACACTCGCTGACTTGGCTGATATTGGGGTTGAAACGCGAAAACCTTTGGACGGGATCAGCCTTGCTCCACTTTTACTGAAGGATCCTCCAGCCTGGTCAGATCGGATGATATTCAGTCATTGGCGAGGGAATGTCAGTGTCAGAAATCAGGGCTTTCGCCTGGACAAGGACAATCAGCTGTACGATATGACGGCAGACCCAGGTCAAAGCCAAGATGTGAGTGAAGCAAATGCAGCTGTAGCTACGGAATTGAAAGCCGCGAAGGAGAAGTGGATGGCAGAGGTGATGTCAGAATTGAATCCGGATGAAAAGAGGCCATTCTTAATTGGTCATCCTGATTTTGAATGGACACAGATTCCGGCTAGAGACGGACTTGCACACGGCAATATTGAACGCTCGAATCGCTGGCCCAACTGTAGTTTCTTTACCAATTGGGTAGCGGCAGAAGATAAGATTACATGGGAAGTGGAAGTAATGGAAGAAGGAGATTTTGAAGTTATTGTTTATTACACCTGCCCGCCTGAGGATGTTGGCTCTGATTTTGAGCTGAGCTTCCTGGATCAGCGGCTTGCCGGTAAAATTGAGGAAGCAAACGACCCGCCACTGCGCGGTATGGAACATGATTATGTGGAGCGCCAAGAATCGTACGTGAAAGATTTCAAGCCTTTATCGATTGGAGAAATACACTTACCAAAGGGGGCAGGGGAATTGGTCTTGCAAGCCACCAGTATTCCTGGCAAGCAAGTCATGGACTTTCGTTTAATTATGTTACGGAGGGTACAGGCCGGAGGATGATTTTGTAAGAATCAGCTATTCACCAAATACCATATATCCTGCGATGAACAATAAGATGATTAGGCCAATCAAGGTGATTCCTAGCGGGAATTGGTAGATATACAGACTATCATCAATGATGGCCTTTTGCGGACGATTCTTCGGGTAGATAATGGGGAGTTTGTTTCGGTATTTTTCCTTTTTATATCTAC
This sequence comes from Saprospiraceae bacterium, assembly GCA_019634045.1. Lineage (GTDB taxonomy): Bacteria > Bacteroidota > Bacteroidia > Chitinophagales > Saprospiraceae > DT-111. The sequence continues at coordinate 5,426 of JAHQWA010000437.1, read as the reverse complement.
TGGCCAGTATTTTCGCTTTGATGATTTGTTGATTCTGATCTTCAAATTCTATGTGTGCAATATCTCTAGAACGTTCCTCTAGGAAACCATCTACTCCTTCGGCCGAGAATTCTTCGGTTCCAAAAGCGCGCACCACCGCATTTGTTCTTATTCCTCTTTTATCCAATGTAAGTGCCCGTAGGTAGGTGATCAAGATGATTAGTAGATAGGCGCATAGTAAGATCAGGCTAAGGTTTTCAGCGGAGAAGTGGTCTTCCATGTTAATTTTCTGAGCTTTTAGAGTTTAAGGCTATACTCGATTTCTCAGAACCATGATCAACGGTTTTAAGTGAATTTGGGAAAATTTACGATGAGAATCAGTAACTAATCGACAATTCAACTCGTGTGCCTGCCGCTATCCCCTTGTCATCGACAAGGTCTTCAATCCGGACAGAGGCATCTGTCCCATAGATTTTATTGATGGTCTGCAATCGCTCATTGGTAATATTCATGGCCATGGATTTTCGACCTTTACTGTTATTTCCTAGGTTGGCTGCTTTTTTACGTCCGACGCCATTGTCCTCGATGGTGCACTTCAGATAAGCATTGTCCCTGGCAAAGGAAAGGGTGATTTTCCCGGGGCCTCCTTTATGGCGAAGGCCATGCCAGATTCCATTTTCCACATAGGGTTGGATCAGCATCGGAGGGATGTCAATATCATCCGGATCAAGGGTTTGGTCTATCTGTACTTCGTACTCCACTTCATTATTAAAACGGAGGCTTTCCATGTCCATATAAAGCTTTAGCGCTTCAATTTCGTCTTTGAGATTGACCAAATGTGATCTTGAATTTTGCAAGATCAGGCGCATGAGCCTAGAAAAACCATTGAGGTACTCAGAAGCCTTGACCGTCTCGTTTTGTATAATGTAATTCTCTATAGAATTGAGGGAGTTGAAAATGAAATGGGGATTCATTTGGGCACGGAGAGCCGTGAGTTCCATATCTGCCACCTTTTTTTCATAGTCTCCTTTGAGTTTGACCTGTTTTAGGCGATATTGATAAAAGGAAAAAGCTCCACCAATTACTAGTAAGGCGGCTACGATTTTAAACCATAGCTGTTGATACCAAGGCGTACCGACAAGCACTTCAATGACCAGCGGATCTGGAGACCAGTGGCCATCATTATTCGCTACAGCAACTTTCAAGGTGTATTCTCCGCCCTTTACATTGGTATAAGCAGCGTAGTTCCGTTGGCCAGAATAAATCCAGTCTTCATCTACCCCCACTAGCTGGTAACGATATTGATATTGTTCAGGATGGGTATAGCCAATGGCGGAGAAGTCGAAGGAAAAATAATTTTGCCAAGGCTCTAGTTCGATCCGTTGAAGGCTCAATAGGCTAGCATCTGTTGGCAATTCATTATTGTAGACTTTGAAAGAAGTGAGATAAGGCCTGGGCTGTTCCTTGCTGCCTTGCAATGAGCGAGGATCATAGATACTAAAGCCTTTTCGGAAGGCGACCGCCATTTTCCCGGACTCCAAATTAAGGATGCGGTTGACCGTAACGACCTTGAGCTCTTCGTCCAGCCATTGCAAGCCTTCTAGGTCATTATAGAGTTCAATACTTTGTTGTTCGGGATCATATTTGAATAAGCCATCGGTGGCCAAACTCCAAAGTTTATCATCTTGGTCAATCACGAGTCGGGAAAAACCGGAAAAATTCCTAAATACGCCTTTCGTTACCTCAATCTCCCCTGATTTCACGCCTGCTATTGGGTCCATCTTGTAGATAATACCTTTTTCAGGCTGCGATGGATCAATTTTGCCCAACTTCCCATCCAGCTTGGAACTCACCCAAAGAAAACCCTTTGAGTCTGGCGCAAATTGATCGACCATTTCGAAGGTGTTGTCTTGTTCTTTTCCTTCTTCGGTTAAGAAGTGCAAGAAAGAGTCGCTTTCCTTTAGCCAAACGCTGAACCCCCCACAATTTGATAGCCAAATATTTTGCTTATCGTCTTCGTGAAAATCAAAGCGGAAGCCTGATTTTTTACAGGGCGAGAATTCATCATAAAGGTTGGTACTCTCATTGGTTTTGAGGTCCACGCGGATGATCCCTAATGCTCGACTGCCTAGCCAGACACGACTTTGGGAGTCTACAAAGAAGTTATTCCATCCCGCATTTTCGGGTAAGTTCTTGGAAACAGGATGAAGGACCATTTGAGTTCCATCCGGGCTAAGGGTATACACGCTGCCATATTCAAGGATGAGCAACTCGCCCTCGGGGCTATAGGCCAAGTCCGTTCCGCGAAAGGAGGATCTACCATAATCTGGCGGCGGCGGGATTAAAAGCCATTCCTTGGTCTCCTGGTCAAAGCGATAAATGCCATCCCCTTGAGAAACATTCAGATAGATATATCTGCTATCGAGAGACTCAATAATATACTGCGTAATCAGTGGCCGTGGCTCCAGGTTTTTCTCAAAAAAGAAGTTTTGGAACTGCGTGGTCAAGGTATCATAGACCCTTACCCCTAAGGTATTGACAGACCATATCCGGTTCTGTTTATCGATATGATTAATCTGGTACTTTCTACTTTTTGAGGGGTCGTTTAGCCAGGGATAGGATATGCTTCCATCTTCGGGCTTGAGCAGGGCTATTCCTTTGCCACAACTTAAATACAACAGACCATCTGAGCGGCGAAAAATCTCCCCAACATTCCAGCCTTGGGCAAGGTTAATTGTATTGACGACCTTTCTCTGTTCAGGGTCAAATATTCTGATTTGTGATCCACCTTCATGCAAATAGAGTTGGCCATCGTAAGGGAAAATTTGCATAAGCCCTTCCAGGTCTGGATAATCGTAGTCGAATTCTTCTGTTGCCTTATTAAACGTAAAGAATCGGAATCTTGATCCGATCCATAGTAGCTCATCATGATCAGGGTCGAGCTTAATTGTTCTGATTACATCCGATGCAGACCCTTTCGTTTCTCCTGATTGCTGGTCCAGAGAGGTACGCGGGTAAAAGCGTTTAAAATTGTCCTTCTCTCGATCATAAAGACAAAGCACATCTGAACCAGAAGAAATCCAACTGTCTCCAGTCCTATCGACATGAACCCAGTTGATGAAGTTATTGAGTAGAGAATTGGTGTCTACTTCACTTTTTTGATAATTTCTGAAACTGTTGGCACCTGGATCGTATACGCTTAAGCCCTTAAACGTACCCACCCAAACTTCTCCGTTAGTAGGATGAGCAGCGACGGATGCTATCGTATTGCTGAGGATTGCGGTAGAGTCTTCCGCTTGAGATTGGTAGGTTTGCAGATGATGTCCATCAAACCTAACTAGGCCTTCGTAGCTACCAATCCAGGCAAAGCCATTGGCATCAATATCGAAACCCCTTAGATAATGATTAGGCAACCCATTTTCAGCTCGAACAACCTTACTTGGCCGATCGAAATCATGTTGTGCTAGAAGATTTGCAGTAATACCTGTCGTGAAGGCAAACAAACACAGCACCCTGAAACCAAAGGTGTTCATCGGCATGGGTTTTACATCTTTCTGCAATATACCTATGAGTATGGGCTTATCAAAATCTACTAATGTCATCTAGGCAAAAAGTGGACAAGAGGTATAGAAATGTTGATGGATTGACCTGATTGGCAAATGATCAGGACGGTTGGTTTAAATAGCAATATGATGTTTCGATAATTCACCTGGAAAGGCCGGAGCGATACCTGGAATGCGCTGGAACTGGAAAGCTGGGAGCGGTAGATTATGGAAAAAATGAGGGGTGAATACGGCCGTATTCACCCCTCATTTTTCAAGTATTAAATGGACGAAAGATTAGACGACTAAGTCACCTTGCTCCTGTTCTACCACAATTTCCTTCACGGCCCGTTCTAGGTCTCTTTTATCGACCCATTTCCCGGTCCAAAGCCAATGTAGGGTACGTTTTATCGCACTGTTACCAGATAGGAGAAGCGGTAAGAGGAAGAGTGTAAGAAAGGTAGCAAACCCAATGCCATAGGCCACCGAAATCGCCATGGGGATCAGGAATTGGGCTGAGAATCCAGGCTCAAAAATTAAGGGAGCGAGTCCGGCAATCGTAGTAATTGAGGTCAAAAAGATCGCTCTAAATCTCTGTTTACCAGCTTCAAACAGGGCTTCATTGAAGGACAGTCCCGTTTTCAAAAGGTTATTGAATTTTTTGATAAGCACCAGCCCATCATTCACCAAGATTCCAATCAAGGCTACAATACCCAGAAAGGACAATACATTGATGCTCATCCCGTGCACCCAGTGTCCCCAAGCCACTCCGACTAGACTGAAGGGAATCAAAATAAACAGCATCAGCGGTTGAGTGTAAGAGCGGAAGGTGAAAGCAATGATGGCGTACATCAGGAGAAGAATGGCTGGGAGTACCTTACCCATTGACGCCCCAATTTGTCCAGCTTCACGGTTTTGCCCTTCGTATAGGGCTGTTACACTCGGGTATTTGCCCAAAATATCAGGCATGATATCATCTCTTACGAAACCTACCAATTCCGAAGCGCTATCCCGGATATTCTTTTGCTCGGCCTCTACTCGGATTTCTCTCTTTCCTTCCAAGTGATTGATCGTTACTTCTCCTCTGCGGATCTCATAGCTAGCTATTTCTGAGAGAGGAACACGGTTTCTGGAGGGAGTCACTATCCACATGTCATCCAGGTTTCGGATTGAGTTGCGATCTTTTCTATCGTATCTTACCCAAACTCGAATTTCATCTCTACCGCGCTGGAAACGTTGTACGGCAGCTCCGAAGAAACCGCTACGTACTTGTCCCATTACTTCATTTAAACTAAGCCCTAAGAGATAGGCATTGTCCTTCAGTTTCAGGCTTATTTCTTTAATACCAGAGGGATCATTATCCGAGATGTCCTTTAGTTCCGGCATATTAATCAGGGCCGCCTTAAGCTCTTCTTTGGCTGCCTTGATTTCCTGTATGTTGTTACTGACTAGCGATATTGATACAGGTTTACCACCAAAGCTAGTTCCCGAACCAAACTCCAAAGTCTCAGTACCGTAGACGGTTCCTACGGTTTCGGCAACGGCATTTGCAACTCTTGAGGCATTGATCGTGCCTCGATCTTCCTCCGGCAAGAGGTTCAGGGTGAGCACGGCAGCCGAAGTACTTCCTCCTACGCCTTGGGGCGCACCTGGAGGGCCTGCCTGTTGTGCCGTGGAAGTACCCACCCGACGGATCGAGTTGGTGATCACGCTTTTCCCGTTACCTAATTCTTTAGATAGTTCTTCATTAGCAGCCCAAGCCTTTTCTTCGATCATACTGATGATAGAGTCCGTAATGGCTTCACTCGTTCCTTGTGGCATGGTCAGGCTAATGTTGACCTGGTCACTTTCAACTGGTGGGAAAAAACTGAATTTTATAATACCTCCGGCAAATGCTCCGATAGT
>JAHQWA010000436.1 GCA_019634045.1 Saprospiraceae bacterium | reverse complement strand
GTATGTAGATAAATGGCGCTTATTACCAGAGAATCAACTAGCGGAATTTTTAGCCGTTCCTCCAGGTACCTACACGCTGACTTTTTAATTGTTGACGAGATCAACAATCTGGTGACCAACAATAGTTCCCTGATTCCAACTTGTATTGCGGTACAAACTAAATTGATGATTGAACTTCCCCTACACATCATTTGGCAAGTGGTCCATCTGTGGCCAAAGCCTGCTTTCGCCACCTCGTAGGCGTTGTTCCAGTAATTTGCTTGAAGCTCTTGTTAAATGGAGCTAAGGAATTATAGCCAAGCTGGAAGGCGATTTCTAAGATGGTGAGGTCTTGATGTTTTTCGTCAGCAAGAATATCACAGGCGGCTTGAATGCGATAGGTATTGAGGAAGGCATTAAAATTGGCAAAGCCCAATTGTTGATTGATGGTTTGTCTAAGCTTGTACTCTTTCACGCTCATCTTTTCCGCCAGTTGACGTATGGAGAGTCCTTCGGTCAAATAAATCTCTTCTTCTTCCATTAAGCGAGTCAACTCCTTTATCATCTTTTGATCTAATTCGGGAGTGGTAGGTGAAGGCGTTTTTGCTTCCTTCAGCTTATAGAAACCAGCTTTCGCTCCTAAGATCTGCAAGGCGAATAGCAAACCAATGGCATAGATAAAAACCTTTTGAAATAATTCTAATGCGATAGGTGGAGAGGTGTTGAGAAAGGCTAATTCGGTCAGTAAAGTTAAGGCTATTGCTGCTGCACAAAGCGCCAAAAAGATGTTCCTAAATTGAAAGCGCTCCAACACCAAATCATCCGCCCTATTCTTTGCTGCTTCCACAATGGCCAGAACAATAAACGTAAAAGCGATGGCATAATGTAAGAGCTGAAAAATGATATTTTCTTCGTCTGTTAAGGGAAAAAGAAGGTGATTACACTGCAAATAAATCAAGTATTCCACCGTAATAACTCCTGCCAACAATACCCACCACCATCGTCTAAATTGAAAATCATCATCAAACAAAGTTTTGCTGAAGATCCAGAAACTAAAGGGAACACAGAAGGTGAGGAGTAGGAGAGGATCGAAGAAGATCGATTCGTGTGCAGCTTCCCAATCTGCCAATAGATAAGCAATTACGCTGATACAGAGAAAAGCAGTCGCCCAAGCCTGCTCACGCTTTATTCCAGAGCGAAGAACCGCAGCTATTAGTACAATTAACTGGGATATCGTGAAAAAGCGAAATATGTCAATCAAAGATTCCACCCGTTAAAATTGATGATAATTCGGGGGATATGCAAACTAAGAGATCGACCATGACTTGGCTAAACGACGAAAGCGTAGGTTGACCCGAGTTAACGCTCAAATCAACCTACGAAATCATCACTCACTAGTTTTCAAGGCTTTTAGTTATTGCCAATCCGCTTGGCTTCGTCCTGCAAACCAGTTTTTCGTTTACGAGATGCCTTAACTTGATCATTGCCCAATTGATACGTAAAGTTGAAACGCAGTTGACGACTTTCCCAACCCCCATTTGCGCGGATCACCAAGCCACCAAACTCACTTATACCGGACCATGGCATCCCACGGAAGATATCCGTCAACGTCAACTTTACATTCCCTTTTCCAGCGAACACTTTCTTTTGGACACCAAAATCTACACTGTATATCCTACCGCTTTCGTAGGTTCCTCCCCAGATACCAGGTGCGTTGTAGAAGCCAGATAATTGCAGTTTCCAATCGGCGGGCAGCGTAATCGTATTTTGGCCGTAGAAACTAAAAGAAGTAGCGTTGAGGTTGATGGATTTACCCTCTTCAAAGGTGGCATCATACTGCGTATTATACACACTTGTACTTGCATAGACACTCCACCATTTACGGATATTGAATGGATAGCTCACACTCAAACTGACATTCTTCCTATCTGCTAGATTACGTTGTGAAATGAAGTTCTGATCCACTCCCAAAGTATCGGATACTTGTGCAAAGAAATCAGTGGTATGGCTATAACTAAGCGTAGTATTCAACACATACTTGTAGGTGTGAGACAACTGAAAACTATTGGTGTACTGAGGTCGAAGGAATGGATTTCCCCTTCTAAAGGAAAGTTCATCCAATTTGAATTCAAAGGGGTTTAGGTCCTGGTAAGTGGGTCGATCAATCCGGCGGCTATAGTTGACACGCCATTGATTCAGTCGATTAGGAGAAAAAGTCAATCCGCCACTGGGGAAGAAATCCAGATAGTGTCGTTCTACCTTATCTATTTCGTTCTCTTTGGCACTGGTCAAATCCCCTAGTGAATTGGTTTGCTCCATGCGCAAGCCCAATTGTAGGTTCCACTTTCGCCCAAACTGTTTCTTGTAGGTGGCGTACAAGGCATTGATATTCTCAGAGAATTCAAATTGGTTGCTGCGATCAATATCTAGTACAGGGCTATCATCCTCTACATTGAAAAAATCAAAGATATTATTGGTATTGACCAGTGAACTCTTGAACCCCAGACCTAGTTTGCCACCACGCCAATTTTGTTCGTAATCTCCCTTCACTGTATAGATATCTATGTCGGTAGGCGCATCTGTACTAAACACCCTCTCAAATAAAATTACTTGTTCAGAAGGATCCTTATAGGCGTTTGGTTGCATGGAAAACATTTGACTCCTAAACAAACCGTAATCAGCGTCTAAGTTCAAAGAGCGACCTAGGGTGTCCCTCCATTGATAGTTGATGTTAAAGTTGAAATTATCTCTTTGACTGTCATTCGTGTTATCTGCAATCAAAACCTGGCTAATGGTGGACGCATTAGCAAAAGCAATAGGCGTCCGGCTATAGTTGATCCAATCGGACCGACTGATATTTCCATTGACGAGGATACCAAAAGTCTCCTGTTTATTAATGAACCAATCCAGTCCAGTTTTTATATTATGAGTCGTCGCATTACGCGTATTCACCGAACGCTGATCAAAGGTCTGCCCACTCTGCTCACGGAAAAGGTTGATAAAATCTTCCGACTTAGAAACATTCAAGCCATAACTACCAAAGAAGTTAGTCTGCTTGTTCCTCTGATTAAAAGAAATGGAGTTGTTTGTTTTCGGGTATATGCCATAAGATGCCCCAAGGTTTAGATTAGCATTGAAGCCATATCGCTTGTCTTTCTTTAGTCGAATATTAATGATCCCAGCATTGCCCTCCGCATCATAGCGAGCGGACGGATTGGTAATGATCTCAATGGCATTGATTTCTGAGGATTGCAATGAGTTCAGGTAAGCCGCCAATGCCGCTGCGCCCAAAGGAGAGGGCTTGCCATCTATATAGACACGCACGCCCGTTTTCCCTTGAAGCAAAATATTGTCGCTGCCATCAACGACTACGCCGGGTGATTTCCGCAGTAGTTCCATTGCGCTACTGCCTGTCGCATTGATACTGCCTTCAACATTGAAGACCGTTTTATCAGTCTTAACCTCAATCAGAGGTCTTTGTGTTTTTACTACTACTTCCTTAAGCTGCGCCGTCGCAACTTGCATTTGAATGGCCTCTAACATCTTCTTTTCTCCATCTGCTAATTCTACCTTCTGGTAGGCAGGTTCAAACCCGATGTTGGTAATCTGCAATAGATAAGACCCAGCCATTAATCCTGGCAATTGGAAGGATCCATCTTCTTGGGTATAATCCGCTTTGACCATCGTCGAGTCCTGTGCCTTTAGTAAGACTACCGTGGCAAAACTCATGCTGCCCTTCGTATCATCTAACACGCGGCCTTGAATGAGTGCATTTTGAGCAATAAGAAGATTTCCTAGTAGGAATAATCCTAGAAAAAGATTGAACCGGATGCTTAAGGTGTGAGCTTTCATAAATGACAGTTTTAATTCACAATTCATACTTCAAAACTAGCCTAGAAAGCAGTCGGAGTAAATCGTTTTCCGCTCAGCTGCCAAATGCACCGATCAAATTAGGCTCATGTCATTCGTCGGCCTATATGGTCATTCGTCGGATGGAACTCCTTGGAAAATGGCTTTTTTCGTAGATTGGACCTATGACTAATGCTCAGTACCTAGATCGACGGGTTTGGAATATCCCACTGCGAGAATTACTCTTGTTTATCGGCATTTACTTTTTCTTTGCCTTAACCTACTTCATCACCTTGGTAGTAAACTCCGGAGCCTTATATTTCTACTACCTATCTGTTCCCTTGGATTATTTACTCAAGTTTCTATCGATCATCCCTTTCTGGTGGCTGTACTTTAGAAAGCTAAAAGATTGGACTTTCTCCCGAAAATTAATGCTACACTTGGTGACTTTACCGATCTATGTTTTTTTGTGGATCAATCTATATTATGCGAGTTGCGAGTTGTTAGGTTTAAATCACTTACGGGGGGTAGGCAGAGTATGGGATCTTTATATTCCTTCTTTGCTCTATTTCATCCAATTTGGTATCCTACATGTATATGACTATTACAAGAAACTCCAGAAGGAAAGAGAACACGCAGCAGAACTTAGACAGATTGCCCTTCAAAGCGAATTGTCTGCTTTAAAAGCCCAAATCAACCCTCATTTCCTGTATAATGTATTTAATACGATTAGTGCTTCGGTCCCTGCGGCACAGGAGGAAACACGCATCATGATCGCCCAATTGTCGGATCTTTTTCGGTATCAATTGAAAGCTTCTAAAGTGGAGCGTGTAACCATAGCGGAAGAAATTGACTTTATCAAAAAGTATTTAGATCTAGAAAAAGCGCGATTTGGAGAACGGATGCTCTATGAGATTGAAGTTTCTCCAGAAATTCTTCAGGAAAGAATCCCTCCGCTACTTATCCAACCTTTGATTGAAAATGCGATCAAGCACGGAATAGCCCCGTCCGTAGCCGGAGGAAAGATCTGGGTCCATATTCATCAAGCGGGAGAAAAAGTAGAGATCATCGTAAAAGATTCTGGTAAAGGGATTCAAAATCACAATGTGAATGATCTTCTAGACCAAGGTGTTGGCTTGTCAAATACTCATCGAAGACTACTTAGACGCTACGGCCAGGGAGTTCACTTGGAAAAGAACCTACCTAGTGGCTTGAGTGTCCAATTCTCAATTCCTTTATAATATGCAGAAAGTGATCATTGTAGATGATGAGGCCCCTGCCCGTTCACTCATCAGAGAATACCTGGCCGACTATCCCGATCTTGTAATTTTACAGGAGTGTAATAATGGAGTCGATGCGGTTAACGCCATCAATAATTTCAAGCCTAGTATTGTTTTTTTAGATATTCAAATGCCCGGGCTGACTGGCTTCGAAGTCCTGCAGCACTTGGAGGAAATGCCACACATCATTTTCTCCACTGCCTACGATCAATACGCACTGCAAGCTTTTGAAGTCCATGCGATGGATTACCTCCTCAAACCTTATACCAAGGATCGTTTTGCCCAAGCCATTAAGAGAACCTTGAACACTTCGGGAGATTACCTCTCACAATTACAGCATCTGGCGGAGAGTATCAACACCAAGAATAATTCTTACCCAGAAAACATCTTGGTATCTAGCAAAAATAAGCTGGTAGCCGTTCAAGTAGCAGATATTATCTGGATTGAAGCTGAAGGCGATTACTCCAAATTGATTACGCGAGAGCATAATTATTTGAGCAATTATGGGATAAGTCAGTTGGAAGAGAAACTCAATCCGCAACTATTTATTAGGGTACATCGCTCATCCATTATTAACATCAACTGCGTCAAGGAAGTATTCAAACATCCCGGTAGTTACGACATAGTAATGAATAACCAGAATGTCGTCAGGGTGAGTCGATCTTATTTAGACAACATTAAGAAGCTAACCTTTTAGCGTAGGCCTTTTCCAAACGATCCGCAAGTTCGTAGATGTCCTCCAATCGAGCAATGGTGTTAATCCAGTCTTCTGGAATAAGATCAAGTCCATAATATAAACCGGCCAGGCCTCCTGTAATAGCGGCTGTTGTATCTGTATCTATTCCTAAGTTAACAGCTGCCAAGACCGCTGAAGCATAATCACCATACCTTAAAAAACACCACAAACTCGCCTCCAGGCTGTGCATGACATAACCGCCAGACTCGATGTTTTCCTCTTGCTCAAGGTGAATCTCACCGCTTAAGACTTTGGCAAAAGTAGCTTTTTCCTCTTCTGCTACATTTCGATCTTTCATCCAAGCTTTGACTTGCTCGCAGGCGCTTAAGTAAGCCGCTTTCTTTTCTTGGCCATTCACGATATGCTCCGCTATCAATAGATAGAACAAGCAGGCAATGGCCGATCGAATATGACCATGCGTTAAGGCAGACGCTTCCTTGATAAGCCGATATTGCTCTTCTATAGGTTTGCCCGTAATTAGGAATAGAAGCGGAATACACCGCATCAAAGATCCATTGCCATTATCCATCGGGTCATCGGAATATAAACTGGTAAATTCCGAACCACGACCTTCAGCTATCATATTTCTCAACTTGTTAATAGCCGAACTAGTCTGATTTCCTATGTCAAATAATTCGCCATGGGGTGTCCAATAGCTTTCGAACTTCCAACTGACGAAATTCTGGGCAACATCCTCTATATCGTACCCTTTTGCTATGCTTTCCGCCATACAAAACGCCATAGAAGAATCATCCGACCAGGTTCCTGCGGGCTGATTATAGGTACCGTAAGCTCTCATCCCTGTCACGGGATCATTTTTTAGTTCAGCTCGAGAACGGAACTCTACCGGCACCCCCAGAGCATCAGCTACTGCGAGACCAAGCAAGGCTGAATGAACGGGATTAGGAGCAGGATGCATATTATTCGATTTATAATTTTAGAAAGCGATAATTTCATTTCAACAAAACACGGTTCAAGATAGCCGCTTGTCGCCTATACTCACTTTTTACTAGGCCAAGTACTTTCCGACAATCGGCATCCGCCGTCCCATGCCAAAAGCTTTATCTGATACCCGCAAAACAGGGGCTGTCTGATGCCGCTTGAATTCGTTGATATTGACTAAGCGCAGAATCCGACGCACCAATTTTTCGTCATATCCCATTTCAATGATATCCTGTGGGCTTTGATGCTTTTCAATGTATTGGAATAGGATCGGGTCCAGTTCATCGTACTCAGGAAGGCTATCGGTATCCTTTTGATCAGGTCGGAGCTCCGCACTTGGTGGTTTGGTAATGATATTCTCTGGAATTACCTCTCCATCCTTATTCATATACCGAGCCAATTCGAAAACCTCGGTCTTATATACATCTCCAATCACCGACAATCCGCCACACATGTCTCCATATAAGGTTCCATACCCAACGGCCATCTCACTCTTATTCGAGGTATTTAAAACAATGTTGCCAAACTTATTGGAAAATGCCATTAACAACATGCCACGGATACGAGCCTGGATATTTTCTTCAGCAATATTGAAGGGCTTCGCCCAAAAGTGAGGTTGTAGAACGGTCGAAAAAGATTCATACATCGATTCGATGGGAATAATATCGTATTGAGTCCCAAGATTCTCAGCCAGTTGGCGGGCATCATTTACCGAATGGTCACTGGAAAACTGAGAGGGCATAAGGATCACGCGAACATTATCCTTCCCCAAGGCTCTCGCTGCCAAGACGGCAACAACCGCTGAATCAATACCCCCCGAAAGCCCAAGTATGGCTTTCTTGAACCCTAATTTCCCAAAGTAGTTTTGCAAGCCCATCACCAGGCCATCATGAATGAGGGTCATCTTATCCTTCTCTTGCTCGCGCGCTCGTCCGCCCTTCATCACTTCCTCCAACTCAAAAGTTTGTACTTCTTCTTGGAAGTAAGTCATTTCTTGAAACACATTCCCATCTGGAGAAAGCACCACAGAACCTCCGTCAAAAAGGATCTCCGTTTGCGCCCCCACGTGATTGACATAAAAGACTGGAAGTTTATAGCGCTCTACGTTTGTTTTCAAAACATGTAATCGATCTTCTGCATGAGCAAACCCAAATGGCGAAGCCGATACATTTAAAATCAGCTCCGGACCCTGATCCATCATCTCATCCATCGGACAGATTTTGTACAGAGGATTCTCATTGCCTACGTTCCATAAATCCTCACATACCGTTAAGGCTATTCGCTTCCCTTTATACTCCAATACTTTCCATTCAGAGGCCGGTTCGAAATAACGATATTCATCAAAAATATCGTAAGTAGGCAGCAGGGTCTTATGTTGTACAAAGTGGACTTTGCCTTCTGCCAAAAAGTACACGGAATTGTACAAATCTTTCCCTTCCACCACTGGGTTTCTGCTAACCGAACCAACGACGATGGCAATGTCCTGAGCGGACTTGGCCAACTCCTTGATTTCATTCTCCGCTAGATCGATAAAGTCTTCAAACTCTAGAAAATCCCTAGGGGGATAGCCAACGGTGGCGAGTTCTGGTAGACAGACGATATCAGCTCCCTGAGACTTGGCTGTCTCTACGGCGGCTTTCATTTTCTCTAGATTTCCAGCAAAATTTCCAACGTGAACATTGATTTGCGCTAAGGCTATTCTCATGGTATTATTTTTGAAGGGAGGCACGGAAAGCACTCCTCTGTATGGGCCATTACGCCACTTGTATTTGTGTGTTTCTAAATTGCTTGATGATCTCCTTCACATCCTCAGGTAAACGAGTCAATGCCTCGTTCAAAATAGCTGTAGGTACTGATCCATAATATGCTTCTGCAATACTTCCTGCCATCGCCGCGATCGTGTCGCTATCCCCACCCAGCGAAATAGCATTTCGCACCGTATCCTCATAATCTTCTCCATCCAAGAAGGAAATGATGGCTTGGGGCACTGAGCCCTGGCAACTTACATCAAAGTTGTAATTCGGTCGGATGTCATCTACCGTTTGACGTAGTTCGTATTGAAAAGTATCGATACAGTAATCTCGAATAGCCTCCTTCTCATGTCCAGTACGTGCTAAATAGATGCTTGCCGCGATTGCTTTTGCCCCCTTTATTCCTTCCGGATGATTATGGGTCACCGCTGCACTTGCTTCTGCTTCCGCAAGTACTTCATCAAGATCATGACATAACCAGCCTACCGGACTCACACGCATGGCAGATCCATTGCCCCAACTATTGTAAGGCCCCTTGATCAAGCCTGCCAACCAACGCTTAAAGGTGCCGCCATAACCTGCTAAAGGGTAGCGACGGCCCCAAGTTTTCAAAGCCGAATCATAGGGTATACCATTTAACAAAGCATCTGCTACCGCAATCGTCAGCACCGTATCATCTGTAAACACCGACGAAGATTTAAATAACGGAAATTCTTTCTTCTTCCAACCATTTCTTTCGAATCGAGATCCAATGATATCTCCTGCAATCGCTCCAAGCATAGGTCTTACTTATGTTATCAAAATATGCAATTGATCTGCTTTTCGAGGACAAATATACAAGCACTTAGTTTAAAAGTCAAACTAAGATTAAAAATTAAATCCAGCTTTGACTAATATCGACTTGCAGCAGCGGGCACATTCACTTATATTACCGGACAAAGTGCGATGATATGAACTACCCTCACCAGTGGTTTCTGGTTTTCTTTTTGTGCCCCCTATTTCTCCAATCTCAAGAACTCAAGCCTGCCCAGTTGGATGTGGGACTACTCGAAGAAAAACTCTTAGAAGTCACTAATGCCGAGCGCTTGGAAAAAGACTTGCCTCCTTTGGCGCTAGACAAAATCCTCCAGCTCGCCGCTAAAGACCAGGCTCGCTATATCAAGTCCATGCGGAAACTTACGCATGACCAAATATTTACAGGTAAAAAAACAGTACAGGAAAGAGTAAGTAGTCATGATGGTACTTTTGGTAAATTGATAGAAAATCTAGCACTGGTCAAGGTTCAAGGCAACTACGAAGCGCAAGCCCGCGCCATTTTTGACTATTGGGCTAGTCAATCCGGCGGAAGTTCATTAAACAGCCCTGTACACGCCTTCATGGGAGCCTTTTTTGTTTTTGACCCTACTGAGCAGGGGCTATATGCAGTGCAGATCCTAGCCGGTAAACCTTTTCTGGCTTTCGAAGGAGTACAGGTGGTAGAAGATGGCTATTCCTTGCAAGTTTCTGAGACAGAGACCTGCCAACTAGTAGCGACCAATCCTTACCTGAGTACTGACCTTCCACTGCACCTCCGCCTTTTTGGCTCTTCCATTTATCTTGAGTATCACGACAAAGCTGTTTTGAAAGAGATGATCGCGGAAAGTAGCGATGGCCTGGCCATTGATATTATTCATAAAGACCAGTTCGGATGCGATCGGGAGATAGACCTTTATCCCAGTCCAGTACATGATGGCTTCCTATTGGAACCTGTTTTCTCAAAAGCGCTTTATCGCAACAATCAACACCCTGACACCAATCGTTTATACACTTATTTAGGTAAAATTCCTGCTAGTCTCGAGCGAAAGAATCTTCAGTTGAATGTGATTGTGATAAAGAATAATCGAACTTGTGCCGAAGTATTTCCCGTTGCCATTCCATTTAGCGATCTGCCCCTTTTTCGCATTAATCCCATCTGGGCTTTTGGCAAGGATGAAACGGTACAACCCATTCAGGTGGCAGCAGTGGGACACACCCAACGCTCAGCCTCAAAAGCTATCCCGTCTACCGAAAACCTCAACTTACAATTTGACAAAAGTAGCATCAATTTCTTCCCAGAAGAATGGGAAAAAGTTAATCAATTCATCCTGAAACACCTCGACCAAATCGACTCCATACAGGTACTTGCTTATAGTTCTATTGAAGGTAGCACTGCGAATAATCTAGTACTCCAACAAGAAAGAGCTGACACAATCCAAGCCGCTTTACAAGAACTTGGAATAGACAGCAGCAAAATCAAAACACAAGCTGCCGAAAACTGGACCTTATTCTATCGCCAAATACTGGGTACAAAATGGAACTCCCTGGCCCAAGTCGACCAAGCAACGGTTAAGCAAAAACTTCAAGAGTCAACTTTCGAAGAGGCCATGACTCCATTGCTGGCACAACAAAGAGAAGCACAGGTAATCGTCCATTTTCAACAAACCCGAAATGAAGCTTTCAGCCCATATGAAACCGCTGTGACAAGAAAGGAGGCCAAAGCTAAACTGATCGCATTGCAAACGGCCATTAATCAGGAAAAAACCGAAAAAGCTTTACAGCTACAAGAAGAATTGATTCGACTATTCTTAGACTTTCAGGTGAACTTATCTGACCTAGTCAAATTGAACATTCCCATCACAATCCAAAATAAATGGTTGCTCAGTAATGCGCTTTCCTTGGAACTTTTCTTTAAGAAAAATCTCCGGACGGATGAGGCGTATATCAATCGAGTCAAGGAAATTCAGGCACTCGCCCCTCTAGACCTTTCCTTACAGTTTAACTATCTAGGGTATGCTGTTCGCTATCTCTATGAGGAGGGAGCCCCACTGGAAGATCCCGAATCCCTGAATGCGGCTATTCTACAATTGTACGATCGCCCTGAAGCATCTGTTCAATACCAGGATATCTCCCGAACACTAGATCGCTTAATGGTTAACTTCCACTTGGCAGCAGTCGATTATTATTTCCATCAAAGAAGGTATAGTGATCGCAATGCTTCCATGTTGGCCATCCAGGATTTCTTCTCTCAAGAGGATATCAGTGAGGCAGAGGCTCTAGCACTCACCAAATTCTTTAACCGGAACTACTATTTGGATTGGTCCTTAGAAACGATGCGCCCTTACTTAGATCGAAACGATGCTTCGGAAGACCTTCTTTTTACCTATTTCCAAACCTATAGCATTTGGAAAGGAGGGAAAAGGGACACTTTCTACTACCAACTCCTGGATCAGTGTTTGAACAAAAACCGAAATAGACTTTGTCAGTGGATCAAAACCTATTTTCAACTACAAAGAGATGAGAAAATAAGGAAGGTATTTTGTGCCCATTGTTAATGCAGAAGGAATGGTGACAAAATAAGTGGACAAATTTTGGGTTAAGGTTTTTTTTGCTGGCATGGCAAAAACGTAAGCAGCCGCACAAAAGATAAGTCAAAAATCTATACTTATCTGCTCAGCGTTCCTTATTCATATTAGTTCAAAAAATAAGGAAGCTACTCACCGTGACGCTTATAAAAATGGCTAACAATAAGATCATATATGAGAGGCCCATGAACAGCCATTTTATGATAGTCTTCCCCCACCCCTCCTGATAAACCCGCTTTAACGCAAAAAGGAAATAGATAGCCGAAATTCCCACAATAGGCATTAGCAGACTAATGCCACTAGCGTAAGCGACTAACAGCCCTAAACTGAGAACCAGAAAAAAGAAGGAGTGTAAGTGAAAGGAAAAGATGAGATGCTCTACATAAAACCGCTTTTGTTTCCGGTAAAAAAGCTGAATCATCAAGGCAATTACCGGCATGATGAGCAAGGCAATCCAAGACATACTTCCAACCAGATAAGAGGATAAAACACTTTCATCCTGTATATATTTTGCGGTCTGTTGGAAGGTTTGCTGGTTAAACCAGCCTTCTGGTTCATATTTTTTGGCTAATTCTTTTGGACTAAGCTTCAGAAAATCTGCTCGACTAATCATTTCCACCCGATCATCGCCGAACAGCGTCATATATTTACGTAAGTTAAAACTATCCCCATGCCAACCTATTCGCTGACGCAAGAAGTAGTGCAAGGAGTCTAAAGCCAGGTCTACCGTTTCATCCTGAAAGACAGCACTAGTCTGTCGCTGGGCCATCACCAAAGAATCCATCACTAATTCCCGCTGGTTTTGCCGTTGCATTTCATCCCAAATCACATAGGGGTGGTTGGTAACCTTGTCAAAATCTAGATACCCTAGAGTCAAAATGAGGAAAATAGACATGACTAAGAGCGTACGAATTGGGTGCACGTACATTCTTTGCCTGCCTTCAAAATATTCATCAGTAAGTTTACCGGGTATGAAAAGCGTCCTGAGGGTACGAAGCGTGCGAGATTCAATATTGAAAACAGCATCAAAAAATTCCGCAAACAAACTCCTAACCGTCGTGCGCCCATCTGTATTCTTCTGACCACAGTACGCACAATACAGCGCATCCTTGGACAAGGGTTGCTCGCAGTTTTTACAGTTTGTAGTGGTAGTCGGCATATCTTTTTTACAGAAAAGCTATTGTTTAACTAGTATTAAAGGTAAAAATAATCGGTATCCCGCCCTAGCACGGCTTCGGCATCCACTGGACATAATATCCTAAATTCTTGTTTAAGGCGATAGCTCTGGACTTGAGTATGAATCCAAAGCCCATCATTTTTTCGTACCTTTGTTGGAAGCTGTTTGGCAAAAGGCAAAACTAGTTGCCAGTTGTTAGAGCGGGAAAATAATCCATCTATTGCATGAGTACATTTGTCGTATCGGCACGTAAATATCGACCCAATCGTTTTGATGAGGTAGTAGGTCAGGAACACGTTTCCCTGACCCTTAAAAATGCCTTACAGAATGATCATCTAGCTCATGCTTTTTTGTTTTGTGGGCCTAGAGGCGTTGGTAAAACGACTTGTGCCCGGATTCTGGCCAAAGTTCTCAATTGCCAAAATCCCACTTCGGATTTTGAACCTTGCAATACCTGCGATTCTTGCGACGCCTTCAATGAAAATGCTTCCTTCAATATTACCGAACTCGATGCTGCCTCCAATAACTCTGTAGAGCACATTAGAGCGCTCATCGAGCAGGTGCGATTCCAACCTCAGAAAGGGAAATACAAAGTCTTCATCATTGATGAGGTTCATATGTTGAGTCAGCAAGCTTTTAATGCTTTCCTCAAGACATTGGAGGAACCGCCTCCATATGCCATTTTCATTTTAGCTACTACGGAAAAACATAAGATTATACCCACGATTCTTTCCCGCTGTCAAATCTTTGACTTTAGGCGCATTCAGGTGCCGAATATGGTAAAGCACCTAACAGAAATTTGTGCACAAGAGGGAATTGAAGCGGAGAGTGACGCACTGCATATTGTCGCACAGAAGGCGGATGGCGCCCTTCGGGATGCCTTGTCTATTTTTGATCGTATTGTTTCCTTTTCTGGCAAACAAATTAATTATGACGATGTCATTACCAACCTCAATGTGTTGGACTATGACTACTACTTCAAATTCGTTGATGCGCTCTTGAGAGAAGATGTTTCTCAGGTGTTGCTGATCTTTGATGATATTCTCCGCAAAGGATTTGATGCCGAACTATTTGTTAACGGACTAGCGGAACATTTGAGAAACCTGCTAGTTTGCAAAGATGAACAGACTCTTTCATTGCTGGAAGTGAGTGATGGTTTGCGCCAAAGATACAAGGAACAAGCTGCAGTCAGCCCTAATTCGTATCTACTCACTGCACTGAACCTAGCTAATGATTGTGATATAAATTATAAGATGGCTCGCAATAAGCGATTGCATGCTGAAATGGCCTTGATCAAAATGGCTCACATCAATCGAGCATTTCGATTAGCTCAACATGCCCCCGCTGAAGCAAGCCCGGAAAAAAAAACGGTTGACAATAGCCAACCTATAGTTCCTCCTCCATCTCAAGTCGAACATAGTCAACCCGAGCCCGACTCTGCCGCGCCAAAAGAGGCCCCAACGGCCGCTACAAAGGAACCTGTACCCGAACCTAAGGAAGCGGAACCGATCACGCAACAGGTAAACAGTGTTTCCAATGGACACAGCCCTGGGAATATCCAACCCGCAAGCAAAATTGCTACTAAGCATAGCATTGCTAAGGTGAGTTTAGATTCCTTAATAGCAGAAGCGCAAGAGGACGTAGTTAAAGAAGAAGAGGTAGAACAAACTGAGCTAACGATTGAACACATCCAAACGGCATGGACAGCCTTTATTGAGCAGTTGGATAAAGATACTATTAAAGGTATCTTCAGAAATGCCAAAATCGACCTGCAAGAAAAAACACTGGTCATCAAAGTCGGTTCAGGACTTGCAGAAAGTGCTATTCGTGAAGAACTCAGTTTGATGGATTTCATCAGAAAGCAAGTTGGGAGAAGTGATCTTATCATGAAGATCCACAAAGATGATTCACTTGTCCAAAAGGCAGCTCCTAAGCCAAAGAAAATGCTCAACGCTAAAGAGAAATTTCTGTTGATGAACGAGACTAATCCTAAGGTCAGAGAGCTAATCGATCGCTTTGGGCTAAGACCCGATGATGAGCGATAACAAAGGTTTCAAATGTTACCTTAGAGACAGTTTAGCTCACTTCTTTTTCCTAAAGACAACCTTAGTTTTGGCCGTATTGTTAAAACGCTTAAATGACAAGTAGGTGCTAATTCAAGCCCATATTCAGACACAATTGCAATGGGCGCAATTTTCACTTACCACTTAAACTACTATATTCCAACTCAAAGCTAATTACAACCAAAGAACAGGTTCTATGAGTAATAATCAATCACTCTGGTACTTAGAAAACATTGATGTTACCGGCCTATTTTGTCCAAAAAAAGTAGGCCGTGGCGAAATGGAACAGCATTCACACAAAGTTTTCAAAAAAGGAGAATATATCTATCTACCTGATGAGCAAGCAGATCGACTGTACTTCCTAACGGAAGGAAGGGTAAAGATTGGCAGCTATGCTGATACAGGCAAAGAGATTACTAAAGCCATCCTTAATAAAGGAGAAGTTTTCGGAGAATTGTCGCTGATTGGAGAAGAAAAACGTAGAGACTTCGCCTATGCCATGGAAGATACTTCACTTTGTATTCTTACGGTCATTGATATGAAGGCATTAATGCGTGATCACAATTCACTCAGCTTATTCCTGATGAAGATCATGGGATCCAGAATGCTCGAAATGGAACAAAGACTGGAAGCCCTAGTCTTCAAGGACTCCAGAACCAGGATCATTGAGTTCCTTCATAGTCTAGCAGCCAATAAAGGACAAAGAGTTGGCTACGAGCAGGTAGTTAGAAAATTCATGACTCATCAAGAAATTGCTAATCTTACAGCTACCTCCAGGCAAACGGTTACCACTGTATTGAATGACTTGAGAAATAAGAACATTCTTACCTTCGATCGTCGTAGGTTATTGGTGAGAGATATGGACTTACTCGCAAAAGAGTCGCAACTAGGGTAATCCCAACTTCGTGTCGAATCAAGAAGATGAATATATAGTCGGAATCGATGGCTGTAGGTCTGGCTGGATAGCCATCGTGTTTCAACAAGGAAAATGGGATTTTGCACTCCGTAGGGACCTTGCAGGTTTTGATCAGTTACATGGTGGAGCTCAGTCCATTCTCATCGATATGCCCATTGGGCTCATTGATCAGGGAGAAGCGGGAAGAGCTTGTGATCGCCAAGCAAGAAAACACCTTAGTCCCTACCGCCATTCCAGTATATTCACACCACCCTGCCGCAAGGCATTATATAGCCATATCGAGCAGGCTTCTGCTGTGAATTTCGAGTATACGGGCAAAAAGCTTTCCAAGCAAACCATCAACATTATTCCTAAGATTAGGGAAGTAGATGAATTTTTGTTAAAACTTCCTACCTCTCGCCGACTCCTATTTGAAGAGGCTCATCCCGAACTCATTTTTTATGGGCTAAATAATAAACAACCGCTCCTACAGAGCAAGAAGACGAAAAAAGGCATTCAAGATCGTTTGACACTCCTGGCTGAGCATTTTCCTAAACTCAAAAAATTGTTTCACCATATCCTAGATAAAAGCATGCGAAAGCAGGTTTTGCCGGATGATATCGTGGACGCAATGTCGCTCGCAGTAGCAGCTGTACTGAAGAGAAGATCTCCAGGAAATTGGCAACAATTCCCGGTTCCCACGGTTTATGATAGCAAAGGTTTACCCATGCAACTGGGTTATTATGGCAGCTCATACTGATTCTTCCCTCTCCTGACCTTTGACATACAAATAATTGAGTACGAAGTAAAGGATGAAAAAACCAAATCTTGTAACTCTACCAGGTCATGTTACAGATGTTTGGTCTGTTGCATTTGATCCAGACGGCCTAGTTCTTCGTAATTCTGGTGGGGATGGAACTGTAAAATTATGGGATCTATCAACCGGCTCTTTGATCATGAATGTTTCACAAGATCTCCATACATCCGATGTGGAAGAGGTTGCCTTTAGTCCAGATGGAAACTTAGAACATGTTTAAGTTTTGGTCTTTGCGGCGAAAATGATTCATTTTTTGCTTAAACAAGGCGTAGGTTCTGGCTGATAGCAGCGCTATCAAGGCTGGTTCTACAACGTAGGGTAAGCAAAAAAAGGACATTTGCAGGCCGATTACTAGAGTTTAAACATGTCTTAATTACCAGTGCCAGTAGAGATGGCAGCATCAGATTGTGGAAAGCGCCTAGTCTAGCGGAGCGAGTCCACATGCTAACACAGACAGAAGTGAAAAGATGGAGTAAGAAAGAGGCCTTTGAAAAAACTAATGCATCCGAAAAGCGAATGCGTGAAAAGCACATCTATTACAAGGAAATAGAAACCGAATTAGTCAATAAAGCCGTTAGTTTCTATATCGACTCTGTTGATTGGGGTAGAGGTATTGCACTAGGGGAATATGATGCTGACAATGAGTATTTCATTCTAAACTCAGAAAAGTTTGGTGAACTCATGCTCAACGTAGCAATTAAATAGGCTCCAGTCTTCCAATAAAATTATAATCCAGTCGACTTCAAAGACCTAAAGGTAAGCTCCATTACCGCCTACCTGAAAGGACTTAACCAACGCTATCGCGCGTCTTTCAAGTCTTAATTTCTGCCCTTGGCGGGCTAGCCACGGTACTAATTAGCCCGCCTTACTCACCCCTCACCACTTATCGCCCTTGTCAGTCGGCTCACCAGTCCCATTTCGCAACTGTTTTCTCCTGCAAAACCCCAATCTTCCGTATTTTGCCAATAATTTCACACCTTTACCCTACAGAAAAAAGAAAAGTCACCAGCATGAATATCAACTACGAACAAGCAGAGGAGATCCTAAAAGATATGACCAAAACCACTTCACTCCTCCGTCACGCCCGTACGGTAGAACTCGTTATGAGAGCTATGGCTCGTCACTTTGAGGAAGATGAAGAAAAATTCGCAATTACTGGATTGCTTCATGATGCCGACTACGAAAAGCACCCCGATCAACATCCAAATGTGATCGTAAAACAATTGAATGAAATGGGTGAGGCAGACATAGCTCATGCCATTGCTGGCCACTATACAAAATGGAATGTCCCCAGAGAATCCATGTTGGATAAGTGCATTGTAGCAGCGGATGAATTGACAGGCTTCATCTATGCGGCAGCCCTTATTCGACCGACCAAGATTGTAGGTATGAAGGCAAAATCGGTCCTAAAGAAGTTTAAGACAAAAACTTTTGCAGCCTCCGTTGATAGAGATGAAGTACGAAAAGGGGCTGAATTATTAGGCTGGGAATTACGCGAACTCATCGACTTTATCATTCCTGTTCTAGAAGCACATAAGGAAGAGTTGGAGTTAGTGTAAAGGCCATGCTTGCAAAGGAATATCTTTTTTGCCTATGCCCTGAATTCATTCTCCTTGATACAAACCTAAAGGTTTTTTTAAGGGTACATTTTGATAAGCTATTAGACTTAAGTTGAAGTATCGTTCAATCCGTACCCTTGTGAAGTAAGGTCGGGAAGAAATAAGACCATACTTGTGTTCATAATACTCCAAATCCGCTCTCAATGGGCCAAATCTAATTAGTTTCAGCACTAAAGTATCTGATCTCTCTTCAGCCCTCACAGTTCGAGAGGAAGTGGCATTTTCCAAAACTTTTAGGTCCACGCGATAAATCCCTCACTTTGCTCAATGGTTTGATTCAAAATACGGCCCGTATCTTGAATAACTTCCGCTATATCTCCAAAGAAAGGAGTAGTCTTCCCCCTTTGATGAGTTTATCTTTTGGGATTGGTGCGAGGCATACAAAAGGTCAAACCTAATAGCACTAGTATAGCTACCGCTCCTATCCCAAAGCGACTTCTTCCCATTGTTTCACATTTTAGTATTAGGACTGATTTAAGCAGTTAACTGTAAAAAAGAGAAGAGTCGAGTTTGATAAATTCGTATATATCTATCTATATTCATTTTTTCATAGTTTAGCTTTCCATAAATTACCGAATACTAACCGAAACCAACGCCTTATGTATCATCGTTTCCGAACGACTTGCCTGTTTATCATTGCGATCCTTTGGACAAACGCTACCCATGCCCAGCATGGTGATCACGGTGCAATGCCAGCCGCAATGGATACCATTCAGCTGTATACCGAAGCTTTAGGAGAATTCTCCCGCACAATTTCTACCAATAACGCACTCGCACAAGCCTATTTTGACCAAGGAATACAATTGAAATATGCTTTTGGAGTAAAAGAGGCTGCTCAATCCTTTCGAGAAGCGCAAAAACTAGATCCCAATTGCGCTATCTGTTATTGGGGAGAGGCCTGGGCACTGGGCGCCTACTTGAATGGGGCCCTTTCAGAAGATGATGCTCCACGCGCTTATGAAGCCATTCAACATGCGCAAATGCTAGCCAAGAAACATGCAAGTCCAGTCGAAAAGGCACTGATTAAGGCGATGCTACCTCGGTATATCGAAAACTATGACAAAGAATTCCGGGCTAAACAGGACACGGCCTACGCCCAGGCCATGGCTAAAGTGTATGAAAAATATCCTGATGATGATGATGTAGCCACCGTTTACGCCGAAGCGTTATTCCTCCTGGAACCAAGAAGGGGAGCCAGAGATATCGAAGATCCAGATGTCCAAAAAATCATGCGGATCTTGGAAAAAGTACTGGCTAAAGATATCGAACATCCCGGCGCCTGCCATCACTATATCCATGCCACAGAGGCTACTTCAAACCCTGGATTAGGAGCCGCCTGTGCTGCTTACCTTGGGAATGCGATTCCAGGAGCCAGTCACATCAACCATATGCCCTCTCATACTTATAATGAAATTGGCCGTTGGGGAGAGTCGGTACGTGCTAATCTACAAGCTTGGCATACGGATCAGAAAGCTGAATTGGGTAAAGCCGTAGCCATCTACCCGTCTCACAATCTCCATATGCTTTTATATGCTGCTGCCTTTGACGGACAGGGAGCGATTGCCATGCAAGCAGGTAAGGATTATGCAAAACGTACGGGCAACACCATGTTTCAAGTGTTGACCTTGTTGCGCTTTGGTAGGTTTGATGAGATACTGGAAGTAAAGGAACGCCCTGATAGTGATATCCCTGGTGGGATGTGGGATTTTGCTCAAGGATATGCACAGCTCAAAACAGGTGCCCCAGACTTCGCTCAGGTATACCTTCAACGGTTATCTACTACTGCAGATACTTCGGAAGCTAAATATCGAGGTCACCCAGCCGAAAGACTGCTAGGCACCCTAGTTGGCATTTTGGAAGGGGAAATCCATTGGATGGAGGACGATATGAAAAGGGCAATTGCAGCCTTTAAGCGCGCCGTCGACCGCGAAGATGCCATGACCTATGATGAACCTGAGCCACTACCATTTTCTGCCAGACATTGGTTGGGCGCCGCTTACCTGGAAGTAAAGCAATACGAACAAGCTGAAAAGGTTTTTCAGGAAGAATTGGATGATCACCCCAATAATGGCTGGTCATACTACGGCTTGCTACAAGCCTTGAAGGCGCAGTCCAAACCAATAGAAGAAATAGCACAAAAACTAAAAGACAGCTGGGAAAGATCTGATATCTGGCTTCCTACTACCAAGTTTTAGGTCCAAGTTCAACAGGCTTAGGCTTCCCTCAATCTTGTTGAATAATCTTTACTTCTACTCGGCGATTCAATTGTCGACCCGCCTCATCGGTATTGTCCGCTACTGCTTTGGTAGCGCCAAAACCCTTAGTGGAGAGCCGGCTTGGATCTACCCCCTTATTGATGAGAAAAGCCTGAACCGCTTCTGCTCTTTGCGATGAAAGTTCCTGGTTGGAGTCTGAGTTACCGGTGTCATCGGTATGGCCATGCAATTCAATAGTCAAGCCCGGGTTATCTAACAAGACCGTAGCTAGCTCCTCCAAGCTAGGAAAGGAGTTAGGTTTAATAATGTGGCGATTATGATCAAAATAAACTTCCTCTAGCGAAAAAACAGTCCCCGATGGTTGTTCTAATAAGCAAGCCATGTCATAGGCCCCTGGGACTCGACGCAGCAAGACATCATCTAGCAAATAGAAAGAATAAGGAATGCTGCTAGCCGTTTTTTGAGCTAAAGTTTCATCATCACTGAAGAAGTTACCGATAATCAGAAATAATGCAGGACTCTCAGCTACGAAAGTACCAGAAACTTTATGCCATTGATTAGGCGCCCCCCCTACAATACTGTCTTCGTTTAACACTAAATCTACTCCTTCTAGTAGCTCTGCATAGGGATCAAGATAGGGCTTGTCCAGTACCGCAGCTCCAAAATTATTTACTCGAATAGAGTTAGCAACGGGATTAAGCCAAAATTCTAAATAATAGGTTGCACAGGGCACCAGCCGTTCCTCCAGCTTGACTTCAATGTATTCCCGACATTGCATAATCCCCGATTTGCAACCATAG
>JAHQWA010000435.1 GCA_019634045.1 Saprospiraceae bacterium | reverse complement strand
GTAATAGAAACCACTGTACTGGTTTGTACGGTATCGCAAATACCGAAGGCCGTTAGGGTTACGGTGTAGTCGCCTGGCTGATTATAGCTATGCATTGGAGAAGCCTCCGAACTCACGACTCCATCTCCAAAGTCCCAGCTATAACTAGTGGCATTCTGGGAGGTATTGGTAAAAGTGAAGTCACTCCCATTTTGATTGGGCGTGAATGCGGCTACCGTGTTAGGGGTGATCATTACATGATTATTCAGGCGGACGCTATCTACTCCGGCGGCATTAGCAACAATCAGTACTACATCATAGTTGCCCGGGTTTTGATAGCTAATGACGGGATTCTCCTCCGTAGAAAAGGCCGGGTTTCCGCCTGGAAATGACCAGCTAATGCTACTGAGATCGCCAGCCGAAGTATTGGTGAAATTGACAGTTAAAGGAGCGCAACCTTCATTTGGACTGCTGGTAAAACTGGCAGTGGGTGCCCCAGCGATAGATACCTGAATACTGGTCTGCACCGTATCGCAATCTGCAAAAGCAGTCAATACGACAGTGTACTCTCCCGCTTGTGGATAGGTATGGGTTGGTGAAACTTCCGAACTCATCGCTCCATCTCCAAATTCCCAATTATAACTTGAGGCATTCTGGGAAGTATTGGTAAAGGTAAAGTCGTTGCCATTTTGATTGGGCGTGAATGTGGCTATTGGGCTAGGACTCACTGTTAGGTCGGCATTCTGTGAGGTAAGATTGTCTCCGCAGGCATTGCTGATCAACACTCTAAACCGCCAATTATTTTGGTCAGCGGTAACCGTCAACAGTCGAAGCGTATCCGCATCAACACCTTGAAAGTCAGCATCATTGCTCAAATCCTCAAGACCATTGCCGCGATCCACTTGCCACCTGTACGTTAGATCAACCCCTTGCGCTATCACCCTAAAAAAACCGTCCGCTCCCTCACATAAGCTAAGATTTGGAGCTTGTGCTACAATACTGGCCTCTGAGAAACCTTGGTCAGCAGTATTAATACTTTGTATGAGTGTGATTAATCCGGTAGAACCTGGTTCCGAGCTATTGTTCCCATCCGCACAAGCACCAGAATTAAACCCTAGTCCTGCGGTTCCCCCAGCGGTTTGAGTGGCTAGATCTGGATTAAGACCATTTGTTAATATATGCCCACCACTACCTCCGCCTCCAGGACCATGGCAGCGATCGGCATTCCTATGATCCAGCGATCCACCATTTCCACCCAACGCTTGCGCACTTACCGGACCCGGTGTTGTGTACAACAGTAGAATGGATCCTCCGCCGCCCCCGCCCCCGGCTCCATCTCCTCCTCCGAGTTCGGGACTTTCTCCATTGGCTTCGATGGTAAATCCATTGCTAAGCAAGTGGTTGACTAGCAGAATGATGATACCTCCGCCATTGCCCCCGTCCGTACCCACGTCATTATTCTCATGACCAGCTCCGCCACCCCCACCAAAGAACAGGCGAGTGGAATCACTGCTTATTTCCCTTCCTCCAAAACCCGGGAAATTGCCATCACAACCAAAGAAGGAAGGTTCCTCATTGGTTCCTCCTTGACCGGCTTTGGTCAAATTGGACCCGCCGCCACCCCCTGCGTTGTGGTCATTCCCGCCGCCGCCCCCGTTGGCTTGAGGTCCTCGCCCTCCCTCCGAACCCGGGGTGATGATCGCTAGACCTTCGCCTTTCGCCGCTCCTCGCCAGTTGTCGCTAGCATAGGCGTAGTTATTGGCGTTTGTAGCGAAGCTACAGTTATTGGATACCGTGATATCTGAAATTCCTCCACGAAAACCTATACCAGTAGCCGAAATCGGCGCCAGTAGCTCCAGGGTGTCGGTGACTTGGAGGGCAATTATCCCGCCCTTATTACCATCCCAGGAGGCCCCCTTCAAGGTATCTGATACAACAACTTTATCAAATTGAGGAAAGGAAATGAGTTGAACCTTACCCGCGGGATCGTAGGTTTGACTGAGTTGAAAGGCTAGTGTAACCACATTGCCATTGATGTTGAGCACTTGATTCTTCTCGTACCGCCCAGCTTGCCCCAGATTAGAAACATTGCCGAAGCTAGAAGAATTGCTTAGGTCTATTGAGGCCCCTTGCGCTTGATAGAGAATCACATCTTGGCCTTCGCTAAAGCCGCTGGCATCATCTACAGTAAGGTTATTGTTACAAGCATCTAGGGCCTGCACAGCAGCATAAGTATTAATAATTCCATTGAGATCTTTTTGTGCGGAAAGAACAGAAAGGCATAGCAACCCAATGCTAAGGGTGTATAGTTGTTTCATAGGGAAGTATCGGTTTTTGAGAATAACGACTTTTCAGGCTCAAATATCGTAGAAAATGGGCAGATGTTTTGGAAAATCTTTTCAGGGGCAGATCGGGCGTGCGGGATTGCGGTAATACCTTGGCGCCAAATCAAAATGGAGGATTATGCTCCGCCATTGCGGAAAATCAAAAATAATGTTACCTTTGCGCCCGTTAAAACCTACCGTTCCTTGATGGAAGTACGTAGGTAATTCTAATCACCATAATTTAATGGAATGCCTGTAAAGATTAGATTGCAGCGTAAAGGCCGAAAACAAAGGCCTTTTTACCAAATTGTAGTTGCTGATTCTCGCTCCCCTCGTGATGGAAGATTCATCGAGAAGTTGGGGACTTATAATCCTATGACGAAACCAGCAACCATTGAAATCGATCGCGATAAAGCGTTTGATTGGTTACAGAAAGGTGCTCAACCTACAGACACGGCTCGAGCTATTCTTCGTTTCAAAGGAGTATACTACCGCAAACACCTCATGCGTGGGGTGAAAAAAGGTGCTATGACTCAAGAAGAGGCTGATGCCAAGTACAAAGAGTGGGTAGACGCTAAGGAGGAAAAAATTGCAGCCCGCTTTGAAGAAGCCGCCGCCGAAAAAGCCGCATGGCTGGCTAAAGTTTCTGGGGTCGCACCTGCACCTCCTGTGGTTGAGGAAGAAGCACCTGCTGTTGAAGCTGAGGCAACTACAGAAGCCGCAAGCGAAGAAGAATAAAAATTCTTTCTTCATATCGTCAAAGGCCTATTCAGTTTCTGGATAGGCTTTTGTTGTTTGATAGGCGACCTTTCTTCTGATTAAACAACTTCTAATAGTTGTCTTGAAAAGTTGCAGCTGAAAAACAGGAGAATCTATGGTAACTATTACCTACGCCCAAAAGAAAAAGTTAATGTGTCCAAAAAAGTTGAGTATTGCTTTAAATAGCTGCTCAAGTATTTTTATATTTGTCGCATAGAACAAGGCTATACTTTATTCTAAATAAATTAACGTGAACCTGGTAGTGCTTTGAATTGCACTATCAGGTTTGCCTTTAAAATACCCTTCTTCAACAAGCTGAATCATAGCCCCAAGTGGTTCGAGAAATACGATAGTAAGACAAGTTCTCGTTCTACTCCAGCAAAGAAGCGAATACGTTGAAGAAATAAAAAAGCTATATATGTACGAATTGGATCAGCAATACCAAGATCGATTAGACGCATTGGGCGTAGAAGTGCAGGCTTCTGATGAACTCCAACAGTACTTGGAGGAAGAGGAAGAAGAGTTTTATTTGCGCTTAAAGGAGATGTTTGAACCGAAAATTGCTGCTATATATGATGAAGTGGCTGAAAATGATCCATTACAACTCGTAGCTTTTGAAAGTGCCCTTTTGGATGAGTCTTTTGAGGGACTATACCTACCCAAGATTCTAGGGTTCTCCGTATTGAGAGGGGAAGTCAATGCAAATTACAAATATGTACGGCCACAAGATCACTTCAAAAGTGTTTTGATGGCGATTTGTAATTCTGCGAACTTCGATATCCTTAAAAAGCGGATTGGCCAATCCATCCAGATGGGATTTGCTATGAGTAGTGATATCTGGATCACTAACCTAATCAATGCCTACACGAACAAAAGGATACGCTACTATCTGCAAGGGCAGGTACTTGATAAATACCGGCAGCCTGACAGTCGCTCGGTGGGCTTAACGAGGTACGGGCGGCAATTTAAGAATGATAACTTTCAATCTGCCGAGTTTCCAACGACGCCCAGTGGACTTAAGGTTCTATTTTCGCCGCTTAAGAATTTCTTGATCTATCGGATTAATAGAAATGGTAATAATGAATCCTTAGTGGAGCCATTAAAGGAGTTTATAGCCAATGAAAGCCTGCATGGATCTAAGGAGCATGCTCAGATTATGGGACTTTTCTCGGCCTTCTTCCCGCTTGGTAAAAATGAGGCATTTATTTCCAAGTATTTTAATGATGTCCGTGGAAATACCCCAGACTTTGCGCCAGAATTCCTAGAGTTTATTTTGGAATTGCTGAAAAGAGACGATGTAGAACTGCATGGAGCAGCGGAATTGCAATTGTCTAGTGTAGCTGATAAGACGATGAAGGATAGCCTAAGTGAGTACTTCACGCTCACGGACAAGATCCACCGAGATGGCTACATCAATGAAGAGGTGCAGCAAGCTGTCAAAGTATTTTATAACCAACACGAAGGACGTTCGTTGGTGAATGAGTGTGTGCGCCAGGTGATTTTTGGCTACTTCTCCCGCTTAATCAGCAACTTGGAGCCACGTGGGTACGGTGATTTCTTTGAAGCCGCTAAGTTGTTCCCCGTCTATATGGGAATCTTTGTCAACCAGCAATTCAACCAGGACCTCAAGGATCTTTCGATGAAATATATTCGAAAACTGCTTAAGATATTTGTCGACAAGCGAGGTAAGGATTACCAGGATATCAAGAAGTTCGTTTCCTCTACTTTTGTAGAATACGGTTTCTTGAAAGAAAAAGAAGTGGTAGAACTCTTCAAGACGAGAAGAAAGAGAACCAAGACAGAAGCCTAGTTTCTGTCAAGCAAAGTAATAGTCGTGCCTATCAAGATGTATACTTGTTGGGCACGACCCAAGTTTGATCATCCAATCCCTTCGTATAGGGCATCCGATATGCCACAGACCGATAAATTTCAAACCAACTGCCTTCCTAACAGGTCTTCATAGGTAATATTAGCGGGTTACAGTTAGCCGAAATCAATCTGAATATCAGGAATCTGTTCGAGATGTATCTTGAGTCAGATTATCTAATGTCTGGTATTCGAACATTGTTAATTTTAGCCAGATTAATTACCAAGCTTACTCACATGAGAATATTCACTATTGTTTGTTTTGCCTTGACTGTTTTTGCCATCAGCTGTCAAAGACCCAATGCTGACATACCAACAGCTCCAGTTCAAGAGGAAAAAGAACTCTATGTCGGTCAACAGCTTCCTTTGAACAACATTCTAACTAAAATTGCGATCGGATCTTGTAATCGCCAGGACCTAGATCAGGGTATTTGGAGGAACATTAATGACGAAGAACCGGACCTCTGGATCTGGTTAGGCGATAATATCTATGGGGATACGGAAGATATGGAACAACTTGAAGAAAAGTATATCCAGCAAAAGCATAGCTTTCTTTATGGGGCATTTCGAAGAAAGACACCCATTATCGGTATTTGGGATGACCATGATTATGGAGTGAATGATGGAGATAAAAACTATACAAAGCGGGCAGCCAGCCAGCAGTTGATGTTGGACTTTCTTGATGTACCTAAAGAAGCGCCTGTCAGATCCCAGGAAGGGGGATATCAATCCTACGTTTTTGGAAGTTCAGGTAAACAAGTCAAATTCATTTTGTTAGATGCTCGTTATTTCCGGGATGAACTAGAAAGGAATGATGGCTATCAGCGCTACAAACCGAACTTGACTGGGGATATTTTGGGGGAAGCCCAGTGGGATTGGTTGAGAGAGGAGTTAAGTAACAGTAGTGCGGACATTCATTTCATTGCCTCTGGGATTCAGATGATACCTGAAGAGCAGGGTTTTGAGAAGTGGGCAAATTTCCCGACTGCTCGGAAAAGACTTTTGGATTTGCTAGCTGAAACTAAACCTTCCCAAGCGATCCTACTAAGCGGAGATCGGCATATCTCCGAGTTTTCCAAGTTGGAATGGCCCGGTATCGAAGGCGGATTATATGAATTTACTTCGAGCGGCTTAACGCATAGCTACACGAATTTCACCAGCGAGCCGAATCAGCATAGAATGGGTGAGGTGGTGTCAGAACGGAGCTTTGGACTTATCTTAATAGATTGGAGTGAAGCGGAACCAAAACTTCGTTTTCAGATGAAAGGAGTAGGAGGGGCCTTGCAGCAAGAATTAGAGCTTAATTAATCATCAGTATGGAATCTACTTTCAATTGGGGTATCATTGGCCCAGGGAAAATTGCCCGACAATTTGCAGCGGATTTAGCATTTATTCCCGGAGCGCGTGTACACGCCGTAGCTTCTCGTGAAAGTAGTAGAGCCCAAACCTTTGCCGAAGATTTCCAGGCATCTTTTTACTACGGTAATTATGCGGAGATCTTGAACTGCCCCAATCTTGATGCTGTATACGTGGCGACTCCCCATGTTGGTCACTTTGACAATACGATAGCTTGCTTGGAGGCGGGAATACCCGTTCTTTGCGAGAAGCCACTGGCGATGAATTTCCGGCAAGTGGAATTATTAATCGATACTGCTCGCCGCAAGCAAACCTTCCTGATGGAGGCCTTGTGGACGCGATTTCTACCCAGTACCCAATTATTGCTAGAGTTGATTCGAAAAGGAGAAATTGGAGAGCTAGTAGGCGTGAAGGCAGACTTCGGATTTAGATCAGATCTGCCAGCAGAGGACCGAATTTTCAATAAGGCTCTGGGAGGGGGAGCCCTGCTGGATATTGGCATATATCCCGTGTTTTTAGCCTTGCTATTGTTTGGTAAGGCCTGTGAGATTAAAGCCATGGCTAAGATCGGAAGCACAGGGGTGGATGAAGATACACATGTGCTACTGCGTTACGCAGGCGGGCAATTGGCGCAATTACACGGAAGCTTTTTAGCGGATACCAAACGAGAAGCTTTCATCTATGGAGATGCCGGGACCATCCACATGCATGCGGACTGGTATCAACAAACCCAACTCAGCATTTTCGGAACCCATTCGGAGCCGCAATTGTTTTCTGTCGAAAAAAAAGGTCTAGGGTATCACTACGAAGCGAAAGAGGTGATGGATTGTATCGCTAAGGGGAAAATTGAAAGTGATAAAATGTCCCATGCCCTTAGCGCTGCCCTCATGCTAAGTCTGGATAGTATTCGGCGGGAAATTGGCCTGATTTATCCTGAAGATGAATGATAAAGCAGTAAATGGGAAGATTTATTGCCGTAGCTTTAGCAAAAGAAAAAATTTGCGCGGCAAAAAACTTTACCCTATTTCTGTTGGCAATCCGCCCACCTAGCCAAAAAGAATCATCATCTTGCTGTGATTTCACGCTTTTATTTGGGAAATACCGAAAAAGGCAAATTAATTCTCCTGCTAGACTTGTCAAGACAAATAATTGTCCATTTCTAGGAATTAAATATTCCTAGAAGATTTTTGAAAAAAATTAAAGGATAGAGAATAAATGCTAATCTCCTTTATAGATAAAGAGAAAATCCTTGGTTTTTTTTGAAAAATCATAATTATATATAGCTGGATTTTAGTATTTTTGTTGTCCCCATAGCTTGAATGGAATACATTATAGTGTCAACAACAACCTGTGTTAAACCCACTTCACCACAATACTCCTAGCGGATACAATCAGGGTTAAACCCGACCTGCCCATCTCAGACCGAATTATCTGTTACTTCTGAACAAGCTCTTCTTGAGCGCCAGAGGGGCAGCTTTCTGCACATAGGTACTATTGGATCAAATAACAACAACCGTAAAGAATATGCAGCAGCCAACAACCAATACTAAGGGTCTCTACACTCCTTCCTTGGAAAAAGATGCTTGTGGGATCGGTCTGATCGCAAATTTGGATGGCGTCAAATCCCATCAATTGATCGAGGATGCATTACACATGCTATCCAACATGGAGCATCGCGGCGCCTGTGGCTGTGAACCAAATACCGGCGATGGAGCGGGAATACTTCTACAGATCCCGCATGAATTCTTTCAGAAGAAAGGTTCCGAGATTGGCTTTGAGCTCCCTGAATTTGGATCCTATGGCGTTGGTATGGTCTTCTTCCCTAATGACCGGACGCTACGTACGCAATGCCGATTCTTATTCAATGATTACATCGATGAACTAGGATTTGAAGTGCTGGGATATCGAAAGGTGCCTACCGACAATGAAGAGCTGGGGGAAACAGCGGTATCTGTGGAGCCGCGCATGGAACAAGTATTCGTTAAGCCTAAGGATCAACTTGATCCCAAGGTCTTAGAGCGTAGACTCTACATCTTGAGAAAGTTTGCTACGCACAATATTCATAAAACCTATCCTCAATCAAAGGACCACTTTTATATTACTTCCTTTTCCTATAAGACGATTGTTTATAAAGGACAGTTAACGACCTATCAGGTACGTCCTTATTTCCCTGATCTGCAAGATTCCTTATTTAAGTCTGCGATCGCCTTAGTGCATTCACGTTTTTCTACGAACACAGTACCAAAGTGGAAGCTGGCCCAGCCTTTCCGATACATCGCCCATAATGGTGAGATCAATACCGTGATGGGCAACTTAAATTGGTGGAAATCGAAGGAGCAATTGATTGAGTCTACCCTTTTTTCAGGAGAAGAGTTGGAGAAGTTGAAGCCAATTTGTGGAGAAAATCTATCTGATTCCGGTAATTTCGATAATGTACTGGAGTTTCTAGTCTTAAATGGTTATTCCTTGCCACATGCCCTGATGATGATGATCCCAGAGGCTTGGCAGCACGATGAACAAATGGAGGCTTATAAAAAAGCCTTTTACGAGTATCACAAAACAATTATGGAACCCTGGGACGGACCAGCATCCGTCTGTTTTACTGATGGCATCTTGGTGGGCGCTACGCTTGACAGAAATGGATTGCGTCCATCAAGGTACTGCCTTACGGAGGACAATACCTTGATCTTGGCTTCAGAAGCGGGGGTGTTGAATTTGGATCAGTCCAAGATTGTAATGAAAGGGCGTTTGCAGCCCGGAAAGATATTGATTGCTGATCTAGATGAGCATCGCATCATTGGAGATGAGGAGTTGAAAGAGGTGATTTGTAAGCGCCTGCCGTATAAAGATTGGTTAGATCAAAACCGGATCACCCTGGATGACCTCGAGGAGCAAGCTAAGCCTGTGGTGGCACTGGACGCTAAGACCTTATTCAAAAACCAGCAGTTGCACGGCTTTACCAAGGAAGACCTTCGCGTACTCCTTGGACCGATGGTAGCAGTAGGAAAGGATCCGATTGGTTCTATGGGAACCGATACCCCCTTG
>JAHQWA010000434.1 GCA_019634045.1 Saprospiraceae bacterium | reverse complement strand
TACATCCAGTACGTAGTAATCGCACCGCATGCTTTGCTTAGCGTGAGGTCGAGAATTGATCTATTCCCAAAACTATAAATCCGATTGTCATGTACCTATGTTATTCCGCTCGTTTCTTATTTACCATCCTCAGTTTATCTCTATGTCATTGGGTGTCGGCACAGTCCTTGTCCATTGGCGAACTGGCCTTTACTGGCTACAATGCCGACGCAGACCCCAATAACACAAGTATAGGGGATGACTTTTCTTTTGTATTGTTGGCTGCCGTTGAAAGTGGACAGACCTTATCCTTTACGGATCGAGGCTGGCTAGCTGCCGGAGGCTTTAGAACCGGCGAAGGGACCCTGACCTTGACTTTTGACGCAGCTTATGCTTGCGCCGCTGAATTTAGGGTTTATGAAGAAGATAATGTGTGGAAGGTCAATGAATTATCGATAAATGGCAGCCCCACTATCACGGAAACAGGTGATTTCAGTCTCTCAAGCTCTGGAGATCAAATACTGGTATACAATGGAACTATTGAGCCGACAATGGGGAATGAAGAGGCTTTCGTCGCCGCTCTACAGTTTGCAGGAGCCTGGCAATCCGAAGCCAGTGGAACCGTGGAGTCCGCTCAACCTGCCATTTTTGCCAGTAATATTGGAACTGATTTCGTAATTGATCCCCACTTTGATAATGGGAAATATGACTGTTTAATCAATGCTGGTGCGCCTGCGGCCATCAGAGGAAACATTTACGACCTATCCAATTGGGGCTTTGATAATTCTAGCACTAATCGCTTTGACCTCAGTTCGGCTTGCAACTTCTTCTGTCAGGGTACTTGTACTGCCGCTACCATCACTGGGATTAGTACCAACAGCAGTGACAACACCTTTTGTCAAGGGGATGAGATTACCTTCAACATAGAGGGTAGTTTGAACGATGCTAGTCTTTGGAGTTTATATAACGGTAGTTGTAATGGAGAACAGTTGACCACTAGCAGCTCGAATACGATTAAATGGATCGCCACCAAATCAGGAACTTTCTACATCGGTGGTTTTGGAGGGTGTGTGACGAATCCGAGCTGTCTGGCCCTTGAAATTGTCGTAAACGGCACGGCCGCAAATGCGGGTCCCGACCAACGCTTGGCCGGTGGAATAAGTACGACAATCCTGCAAGGGAATACCCCAACGGGCGGCTCTGGTACCTGGAGTTTTGTGGATGAAGGAGACGGGAATGGCCTCATCGCTGAGCCGAATAATCCCAGTAGTAGTTTCAGCGGCACCAGTGGGCAAAGTTATGAATTGGCATGGACCATTAGCACACCTGAATGTCCTGAAGAAAATACGGACGCCGTACTGATTAGTTTTCTCAATCCGACTACTTTGCAGCTGGGAGATCTTGCCTTTACCGCCTATAATTCTGACGATGATGATTTTGCTTTTGCTATCCTGACCGATATTGATGCCGGAACAAGTATTAGCTTTACAGAAAGAGGATGGCAGGCAGCAGGCGGCTTCCGTCCTGGCGAAAATACCTTTACCTTGGAATTTAGTCGAGCCTATGACTGTGGTACCGAATTCATTGTATATGATCTCCCAACACTAGTAGTCCTCGATCCCGCTGATGTACCTGCCGGTAACATTACCTCTGGTGCATTCCTAGCACTCTCCACCACTGGAGATCAGATTTTTGCCTTCCAAGGTGACGATCCCACAGCAGCAGATCAAAGTGGCTTTCTAGCTGCCATCCAAATGAACGGGGATTGGGACGAAGATGCCACTAACAGCAATGAATCTGCACTTCCATCCCTATTTACGAATGGTGAAAATGCAATCGCAATTATCCCCGAAGCCCAAAATGCAAAATACAGCTGCAGCACTACTAGCGCAGCTGAGGGAGAACTAGCGAATATTCTTAATACAGCAAGCCTTTGGGATGCCAGCAACGCTCCTTTTACCCTAAACAGTACCACCTTATGTGAACTCGACTGCCAAGATTGTAGCTTGCCAATACTGGAAAGTGTGGACCTACCAGCTATCGATCCTTGTCCCGGCGAAACCATCACGATCAACATCAATGGTTCTCTAGAGGGAGCAGCGGAATGGGTCATTTCGGCGAATAGCTGCCATGGCACAGCATTAGCCGTAGGCACTTCAAACATGCTCTCCTTCATCCCCCCGTTGGATGGAAAATTTTGGGTAGGTGCACAAGGTGGCTGTGTACTTGATCGGGAATGTATAGAGTTGAGTATCAATATAGGAGGCATCCTCGCGGATGCAGGTCCCGATCAAAAGATTGAAGGCAGTACAACCGTTACTTTAGCGGCCAATGGAGCCTATGGTTCTGGTACTTGGTCCTTTACTAATGCAGGGGATGATCTAGGGATGATTGCAGATGTGCAAGATCCGGCTTCTGGTTTTCAGGGCACCATGGGACAGGCTTACCGTTTACAGTGGTCCCTGCAAGAAACGAGTGACTGCGGTGCATCGACGGATGAAATGGAGATTGCTTTCTTAGGACCATCTACCAGTCTTGAACTCGGGGATCTAGTCTTTGTCACCTATAGTGCTGATAGTGATGATTTCTCTTTCGTTCTATTGAAAGACATCATGGCAGGCACCCAGCTCAACTTTACGGACAGAGGATGGATGCCAACGGGTGGCTTCCGGCCTGGAGAAGGAGATATTCAAATAAGTTTTTGCAGACCCTATGACTGCGGCACACAATTTAATGTCTTTGATGCTACACAGGAAGTCAAAGACGTAGATGGAAAAATTGCGGGGACGATCATGGGCACTCCACTGGATTTGTCCACGAGTGGGGATCAGATTTTCGCTTACCAAGGCCTTGAACCCAGTAATACAGATGAAAGCACTTTCGTCGCTGCCATTCAGATGAATGGCGGCTGGGATAGCGGTACAATAGGAACTGTGGAATCCAATAAACCTAGTGTTTTTACAGATGGAATTAATTCGATTTCCATTAGTCCGCAGATCGATAATGCGTATTACGCCTGCACGGAGCCTGGTCCTGCCGAAGCATCGGAAACCCGCACCTTAGTCAATAATGCGGATAACTGGATCGGTGATGATAGTAATTCTCCGGAATTACCCCTGGATTGCGTCTTAAGGTGTTGTTCAGAATATACGGTTGGTGCTGTCTCAGTGAGTAAAGAAGGCCCATATTGTGTTGGTGACCTGATTACACTCGGCATCAATGGTCAATTGAATGGTGCGGCAGATTGGGTTTGGTATGGAGATGGATGCGGTGTTGGTGATCCTATCGGCATGGGAGAAAGTCTTTCCTACAAAGTCGGAACGCAGACGAGTCTTTATGTGAGAGGAGAAAATGGTTGTGATGATATCGGTGAAGAATGCTTCGTCTTAGAGTTGATGATTGAGGAAATGGCTCCTATTGCTATTTGCCAGGATATAAGTATAAACTTAGGAGATACGTTTACTCCCGCAGATCTCGATGGTGGTTCCAGCGATAATTGCCCAGATTTTGTCTTTTCGGTAGCTATCGAAGCCCTCGATTGTAAAGCATTGGGGGACAATACAGTCCTATTGTTTATTGAAGATTCCGCCGGCCAAAGAGATAGTTGTGAAGCCATCATCACAGTCATAGGAGAAGATGAAGATTGTGATGGAGTGGCGGATGAATGTGATGAATGCCCAAGTGGTGATGATAAAGTAGATAACAATGGAAATAACATTCCCGATTGTACAGAGGCCCTAGCGGTGGATCAAATTATTGAAGCCTGGCGATGTGGTCCGCAACTAGATAGTGTATTCGTTTGTCGAATCACAAATGGAGATCCTAGCTCAGCTCAAACCGAATGCCGTAGTCCGAGCGAGGTAGCGGATGTCCTGAATACCGGTGGGTACCTTGGTCCATGTGGCAATACCCCTTGTGGTAACATTACGAGTTCCGCCAGTATAACCGAAAGGATAGGACTAAGAATTTTTCCTAATCCTGCCAGGGATCAGGTGAGGATTGAAATACCCAATATCTCCCTTGGGCGAAGTGCACTCTATTTATACAATTCGTTCGGACAACTCATTTATCAAAGCCCCATCGCTCAACAAAGACAAGGGGCAATAAGCTGGGAGTTGGCGGACTTACCTGCGGGCATCTACTTTATTAGCCTAGAAAATCAGCAGGGATCACTGAGAATCCAAAAACTGATTGTCTTGAAGTAATTAAAGAGAATAGACATCAGCATGACCAGGGACAGAATTCTAATTCCTTTTAGGCACACAGCAAGGGGGGAGTAGATTCTGTCCCTAGACAACAAAGTCACAAGTGACCATAAAACTTTACCACTCAACACTTTAGTTATTGTTTCGTCGCCCCCTAAAAAGTAAAAGAGAATGAATCCACCATACTGTGGGATGTAAGCGAAGTACCAGGCTGACACTTAGACAATAAATTAATAAGAATTACTTGGATATATGCCCCCCAAAAACTACTTTTGACAAGTAATTCACATACACAAAATCTTTCTCCACTCAGTAATTGTATTCAGTATTCGTTTAGTTTCCCAATTATTTGCCTTAGAAAGGAAATCAGGTACTCCTCCCATCCTTTGATTCTAACCTATGATTGATTAAAAGTCATCGTCTGCTTTGATCCTTAGGTTTGGAAATTCATTTCCACTCAGTACTCTAGCGCTGATCCGCTAGAGCTTAGTCTTTTTATGCCAATACGTAAAACAAACTATATGAAACCCTTTGTTTACCGCATTATGTTCGTTCTAAGTCTTGTGACTTGGGGATTTTTTAGTGGTCAAGCGACTACGCTGGGCATTGGTGATATAGCTATCACAGGCTATAATTCCGATACCAATAATGATGACAATGCCGATAGAGATGAGTTCGTGTTTGTCCTATTGACGGACATAACTGGGACTACCATAATAAGCTTTACCGATAATGGCTGGCAGTCTTCTGGGAGTTTTAGAACCGGAGAAGGTATAGTGACCTTAACCATTACTAAGACTTATTCTTGTGGGACCGAAATTCGGTTGGACAAGCTCACTAATGCTTGGTCGGCTTTTGATGATTCGGGAGCCTCCGCTGGTACTATTTCTCAGGCTGGTGACCTAGACCTATCTTCTAGTGGAGATCAACTTTTTGCTTTCAACGGCAGTTCCTTGCCCAATTCTGAGACGGATCCCGACTTCCTTGCAGCAATAGATTTTGAAGGTAGCGCCGGCTGGGACGCAAATGCAGCCAACTCTAACACTTCAGACTTGCCTACAATTTTTGCCAATAATAGCGGTACTTCCTTTTCTGTAGCACATATGGATAATGGCAAGTTTGACTGTACAGGAACCAATTCTACTACGAGTGGACTCCCAGTTGACTTACGGACCAACATATACACTGCCAACAATTGGCAATTTGAAGACAGCGGTTCCGCAAGATTTGATTTTACAAACTTTTGCAACTTTACTTGCACCGCCGCTTGCACCGACCCCACCATCAACAGCCTCACTACCAATTCCAGCATCGGCAGCAACACCTTCTGCTCAGGGGATAATGTAGTCATCACCATTAATGGTTCACCCGGCGATGCTACTACATGGAACCTATATACGGGCAGCTGTGGAGGAACACTGGTAGGTTCAACAACTGCTACTGATGGCGCTACCTTTACCATCAATTCAATAGCAGCAACAACTACCTATTATGTGGGGGGTACAGGAGGCTGTGTAGCCAGTCCCACTTGTACTTCTATCCTCATTACGGTCAATGGTTTGACCGCCAATGCAGGCAGCGATCAGAAAGTCAGTGGGAGTGCCACGGCCAATCTTAGCGGCAATGGAACAGGAAGCTGGAGCATCATAGGGGCTGGTGATGGTAATGGCTATTTCGATGCCGTACCTGGAACCTTTACCTCTAATAATCCAACCGCAACCTTTACCGGAACTGCCGGACAGCAATATGAACTTCAGTGGACGGTAACCAATGTAGGTTGTCCATCAAGCTCTGCTGATGTAGTGATC
>JAHQWA010000433.1 GCA_019634045.1 Saprospiraceae bacterium | reverse complement strand
TATGAGGGAGATATCCATCTGATCCGGTAAGTGATTCAATCACCCTCGTATCAATTAATGAGCCAAGCAGCTTTCAAATAAGCCTGCTTGGCTCATTAGCTTGAACTATTTGGAGCGTAAACTCCCCGAGCCAGAAATTTTACTATTGACCCTTGGCCTACCGGTGTACATAACATCTCCTGAGCCAGAAATGCGAACATCTAGTTGTTCTTGTGCATCCACCCTGGCATCTCCGGAACCGGAGATCTTAACTTTGCAATGCTCCGCAGCAAGTTCGTAAGCCTTTACATTACCGCTCCCCGTAATCTGTACGGTATACTCCTTAGCATTGCCACCCAGCATAATATTACCGGAACCACTTACTTTCGAGCTCAGCTCTTCCGTTTGTAGGAGCAGGTTGATATTACCGGAACCACTCACACCAGCATAGAAACTGGTCGTTTGCCAGGTGTGCTGACTTTCTACGTTGCCAGAGCCACTAACGCGTGCCCCTGAAAGATAGGGCAAGGTAATAAAGATCTTCAATCCCTGACTTCTCCTAATGGGACGATCAAAGCGAATCCTCCAAGTCTTATCTTGAATTTCGGTTAGCAAATTTTCAATAATATTTTCTTGACCTCGCACCCGGATGGATTGTGCCTCTCCGTAGCTAAGATATACATCTGCAGAAATGGCTAAACTAATTCTCTCGAAGGTGTTCAACTCTAGTAATTGTTCCACCACCGGACCTTTACCACTAAGGGAACCAGCCCACCATCTCTTTTGAGCATCAAGTGAATTAAAAGCAATTACACAAAGCAGGACCAATGTTGGAATAGCGTATTTGATTTTCATGGTTTAGATTGTTTTGTGGATTGTAAGGTGAAAGCTCAACCGAAGTAAAAAGTGTTTGTAGATCAGACGAGTCATTTTCTCATCGAGTTACAACAATCTTCATGTAGCAAGATGTTTTTTCGCCTAGCGGCACCTGGAGAGCGAGAGCATCCTGAAGTTGAAATGCGATTGAGCAGCAATTTAGAAAAGAACTACTTACATTTGACCCTACGTAAGCAAAACTCAAATGAATCAACCTATGCTACACAAATGGACCACTCTATCATTACTATTTGCCTGCCTTTTGCTATCCTGCCAGAATCAATCCAACAAGCAAAACTACGCTCTCCCTGCCATCGAGGAAGATGTCATTAATGTAATTGTTGAAATTCCAGCGGGTACCAATACCAAGATTGAGTATAATACCGCTTCTGGAACTTTTCAGCCTGATCAAGTGGATGGCGAAGACCGAGTAGTAGCCTTTTTGCCCTATCCAGGGAATTACGGTTTTATTCCATCTACGCTGATGGATGAAGAAAGAGGAGGAGATGGAGATGCCCTTGATATTCTAGTGATTGGTTCTAGTCAACCCACCGGAAGTGTGGTGAAGGCGAAGGCGGTTGGCACCCTCTTGCTTAAGGATAATGGAGAATTGGACACGAAAATCATTGCTGTACCAGCAGATGCTGAAGAGCGAACCTTGGCCGCCGAAAATTTTCTAGAGTTGATGCTTGATCATGATCCGGCTAAGCGCATTATCGAAGAGTGGTTCCTCAACTATAAGGGTAAAGGCCAAATGGAATTGATTCGCTGGGAAGATGAAAATTATGCCCTGCAGGAAATTGATAAATGGAAGGTAAAGTAGTGCAACAGAGCTTATCCGATTCCCACATCGCTATGCTATCGCACTACGATAAAGCTTGCCTTTATATCCTAATGCTGTTAATTAATTTGCTGAAATTCGTGGCATCCATTCTCAGGTAGGAAGCTAGATCTTTTTGAGAGATCGTTTGCAAAAGGTGTGGACTCCTGCCGACGAAGGCCTTGAAGCGAGTCTCAATGTCATAAGCCATCAATTGATAGTAGCGCTCCAACAGGCCAATTAGCAGCGATTCCGTAGCGATTCGGAAGAGGGTCTCGATGGGGCGATATTCC
The DNA here is from genome assembly GCA_019634045.1 of Saprospiraceae bacterium. Taxonomy (GTDB): domain Bacteria; phylum Bacteroidota; class Bacteroidia; order Chitinophagales; family Saprospiraceae; genus DT-111. Next base: position 10,744 of record JAHQWA010000433.1, on the reverse strand, counting down.
CGCATTAATTGTTGGTGTTTTTCGAAGGAAATGCGTACAAATTGACTATCCGTAATCGTTTCCAGGAAATATTCCGCGGGTTTTTGTGCAAAAAAGGATTCAGGTATTCCTGTGAAAGAAGGGGCGTAGGTGAATGCCATGACATGCTGCTTGTCATCCGTCATGTAGTATGCCTTTTGAATTCCTTCGACGACAAAGTACCAATACCGCTCCAACTCTCCAGGGGCTGTCATGATCGTTTTCTTTGGGAGGCTATAAGGCGTCCAATGTGCTATGTAGGTATCTAGAATCCCCTCTTCTACGGGATGTATGGCCGATAAAAAGGCTTTCATGGAGGCTTCTACCATCATGGTTTTATCTCATTAGTTCATGCTCTAAAGTAGTGTGACAGTTGTAAGTCACTGATATTATCAACAACATTTTTAGTTGAAAATAGATCAGCGCTTTTTCCTTTTCATTCTAGCAGGATAAAAAACGGCCTGGATGAGGTTGTACTCCAATTGATCAAACGCAAAATCTTGTCCATCAATCTGTAGAGCACTAAAGGGATACCACCGCAGATTGGTTCTGAGAATGAAAGCTTCGTCTGTCTTTCCGGGTACTATATCCCAACCTATGGTTATTCCGGGTTCCCAGGCTCTAAATACCTGGCTTTTTGAAGATTGTTCCCCCTTTTCCTGGTAGCGGATGTGATCATAAGCCAAATTTAGGCCAAGGTAGGGCGCAAACCCACTATAGTCAGTCAAGAATTTACAGATTTCGAAATTTAAAGAAGTTTTCTGGATTTCTTGTTTTATCTGATAGCCCTCCGTCTCGAACTTGGGATTGCGGAAAGAAGTAGCAAAGAAGACTCCTTGTTTGTTGAATTGATACCCGAGCGCAAAATCGAAGTAGTTAGTGGAAGTCAATCTGTCTTTTAAGAAAGGGAATTGTTGTTTGTTATAAGAGGAGGAAGTCAATGTGTAAGAAAGAGAGGGGCCAGCCCCGATAAAGAAATCTCCAAACCGTTTCGCTTTATGCCCTAATTTTGAGACACTTGGGTAATTATTCCAACGATGATTAACAGCAGGATCTTTGTCATGAGAATTTTCGAAAGCATAATTTAACCCAAGTTGGAAACCCAAAGGCGGGGTCTTGATAGATTCGATTTGGCTGACCGAAACCGGATAATTCCACTTACGATCAAGGAAGTAGTTAAGACCTAATCTTAGCGTAAAGCCTTGATAGCCATACATAATGCCAAGATCAGGAACCAATAGAAAATCTTTAGAGAGGGTAGGAGTCAGTAGCTCCTCTTCTGCTGCAAGCTGAAAATCTAAAGCCGACCAACTAAGTCCTACATACGGCCTTATCTTCCTTTCTCGGTAGGCCCAAGGAAGGATCCTTAAACCTGTAGCTACGGAATGAATCAGTTCGAACTTAGCTTTTTGATCTGAATCTAAAGTCAATTGACCTAAGGGGAAGGTGACATAGAATTCAGCATGTCCCCAGAAATGGAATCCACCCCAGCTGAGGTAAGAGGAAGCTGAGACCGGATTTTTCGTGTTTACTAGTTCCGTATTCTCTATTGCTTTGGTGGTAAAGCCGGGATAAAAATTCGCGCCCAATTCGAAATAGGTTTTGGCGAAATCCAATCTTTTCTTAGAGGGAGAAGTGGTGGTTTGACTGATCAATATTTGTGTAAGAAGTAAGCAGCAAAGAGTGAAAAAGTACTTCGACATTGCCCATGTTTTAAGTGATATAATGCTGGCAATTATCGAGGAATGGAAGCTAAGAAGAAATCAGGATTTTGTACCAAAATGGAGAGGTAGGCCTAATTCATACAAAAGTATGAGTCTTGATTTACAATGGATTAGGAGATTCGGGCTGACTTAGTAGTAAAATTAAGGCCGCCCGGTTTCTGACTTGACTTTTGCGATAGATGTTGGATACATGCGTTTTGACCGTTGGCATGGAGATATGCAGTTGATCAGCAATTTCTTGGTAGGAAACGCCTTGAATCAACAGGCTGGCAATTTCCCTTTCTCGCTTGGTAAATCCGTAGTTGCTCAGGTTTTGTTCCGTGACTTGATGCCCCGCTTTGAACAAGGAAAGTCTTTCTATGTCTTCTTGTAATTTACTGGCTGAAAGCATGATAAAGATCAAAGACAAAGTAATATTAAGGCTAGAGGATCCTGCTGTGGCATCACTAGTAAAACTCACGTAGAGATAGAGCGGGACCAGGATTAGGAATGCGATGGCGAAAAGACGCTCTATTTTTTCCTGCTTAGTCTTCCGAATAATAGGTTTCGTACGAAGAATTAATAGCATGGAAGCCATAATAGAAAGACCGAGGTATATGGCAATGGCATACTGGATATGTATTAATCGTGTGCTTATATATCCAATGACGAGAATACCAAGCATGCAGACTCCGAGAGCTAGAACTAGCTGGTTGATCTTTGAAGAAAGCTTGTGCCTGCGTTCTTGTAGAATATGTAAGGGAGTCATAATACCCATTAGCGTCATGGCGCCAAGCGAAAAAACATTAGCAGAATCAGGTGTTTGGGTAGCGCTGATATAGTGGGAAAGGGAAAAAGATAAAATGAGTAGTAGAAGAGACATTGTGAAACCAATGCTTTCGAGCCGCTCCAAATTTCTTTTGAAACAAACGAATTGCAAGAATAAGGTCAAGATGATCAAACTGTACGCTATGACCAGGAGCGTAGTTTCAATTACGTACATGCCAAATCTGTTATATTCCTTTAAACCATTTGAGGCTCAATGTCTTGAAGAGTCATAAACTATAGCTAAAATTAACTAGATATGCCAAACCCCTTAGTATCTTTGTCAAAAGAACGAAAAGTAAACAAATTGCCCTGGAAGCCGGTTTATTGAATAAGTAAAGCCCTTTCATCAATGCCGCCTAAGCTAGAAACCAAACGCCTACGACTCAGGAGACCCTCCTGGGAAGATTTCCCCCATATTTTGAAATTGGGTAGCAACCCCAATGTAATGCGATTTATTAATAATAGCCAAACACAGACCCCTGCCCAGGCTAAAAAAGATTTAGAACGTCGAATACGGCAGACTAATAAGCACACAGGCTATTGGATCACAGAACACAAGGCGGAGGATGGTTTTGTCGGTTGGATGGCACTGAAAAAACTAGACCGCAGTCGCGATTATGAAATTGGCTACCGTTTTATGGAGGAGTTTTGGGGGCAAGGCTTGGCCACCGAAGCAGGGGAGGCTGTATTGGAATATGCTTTTAACGATTTGCGATTGAAACACGTAGTAGCAGTCGCTCCAGAATTAAACTTCGCTTCTACCCGAGTGTTGGAAAAGTTGGGCTTGGAAAAAGAAGGAGAAGGAATATACTATAACACTGAATGTGTCTACTATAAAATTACCCGTGATAAATATTTGACCACTAAGACCAACAATGGGGTAGTGGATTAGTAGACGGTAAGCAGATGAACCTATTTTGTCTCTAGTCTCAAACAATGGTGAAGAAACATGAACCTGTTCTCTGACAAGGCATGTCATCCTAGGCATGTGGCACAATACCTTTTCTCGACACTTGGAGCTGGTACGCCTGATAAAGGTGTGCAGGACTCCCAGGTGAAACCCCTATCCAAAGACTATTCCTTTGAGCTCTACCAAACTGTGGCCGACTTACCAAATAGCTGGACAGACTTAGTTCAAAACAGAAATAGTTTCCTGGATAGACCTTTCCTGACGGCGCTCGAAAAAAGCCCACCCAAAGGTGTTCAGAATCGATATGTTCTATTAAAATGGAAAAATAGAGCGGTAGGCGTTGTTTTGTTGCAACTCATCGAATACCGCCTCAAGGAAACCCTCAAGGGCTTAGGTGATCATGAAGTAAGAAGTTGGAGGCAGCAACTTAGATATAGCCTAGCTGCTGTATTGAACTTTCGGATCATGGTTATCGGTAATTTGTTGCTTAGTGGTGAACACGCCTTTCTGTTTGAGGAAGAGCTGTTGACTAGGTCCCAAGGAATGGATCTGATATTGCAATCTCTGCCACAGATCCGTAGTCAAATCGAAGCTGAAAATGGACAACGTTTGAGCGGGGTAATGATCAAGGACCTAGCTTCTCCGCTGCTTCCTAGCCAACGGAAAAGTTTAATGCACCAAGTGACCTTTCAACCCAGTATGAAGCTGTCACTACGAAGGGAATGGAAGAGTAAAGAGGGATACTTGGCTGACCTACAATCTAAGTATAGAGTAAGAGCAAGGCGAGCCTTCAAGAAAGCGAAGGATATTCAGGTACGAGAATGGTCTTTGGATGAAATCGAAGGCAAGAAAACTCAACTGCATTCGCTGTATAAGGCTGTGGCAGACAATGCTACTTTTAATATGCTGCACCTGGAGGAGGATTATCTACCCTCCTTAAAACAGGAATTGGGAACGGGCTTTCGCTTATTCGGATATGAAAATAAGGCGGGAGAATTTTTGGGCTTTTGTACTTTGATGCAAAATGGAGAAGCCTATGATGCTCACTTCTTAGGATTGGATGATAAAGCTAATAAAGCGCATCAGCTGTATCTGAACATGCTCTTTAATATGCTAGGAGAAGCCATCCAAAGAACAGATATAAAATCGATCGTATTTGGACGTACGGCCTTAGAAATAAAGAGTTCTATTGGCGCAGTTCCACAGGACATGTACTGCTATATCAAACATTTTAATTCGGTTTTCAACTTAGTGATTGGCTGGTTAATCAGAAAATATGATCCCGTTGAGGAATGGCAAGCACGTCATCCGTTTAAGGCTTCTTCCTTGAACGCGACTGCTGATCTATAAGGTGAACCCTTGAGGAATGGTATCCAATTCTTGAGACTGAATCAGCGCATCTTTCGGTTATTGACGTTCGATTAGAATTACTTTTGTGGATTGAGCAGGAAGAATGATCTTCTTTTCATTGCTTTCTTCCACTGGATTCGAAAGCCGGGATTCATGTCGTCGAGTGAATTCTACTACCTTTAGCAGTTGCTTATCCGCTTCTGAAGCAATCAATTCTTCAAAGATCATATCTTCTTGCTGTGCCAATGTATTGGTCTTCCGATTGGGGAGAGCGAGGGTCATGATCGTGATTACCGTAAAGAGTAGCAGAATACCAGCGGCGATCCCAAACTGGCCCATGGATGGGCGGATGCGAACCGTTCTATTCCTTTTCCGGTTGCTATCCAATTTGCGTTCTAATCTTCTCCAAACATGAGGGGCCGGCTGTTCAGCCAACTTGTGCTCGTTGTCTTTGAAAAGATCGAATATATCTTTCTTTGGTTCCATTCTAATTATGTTCAGCTTTTTGGGCCAATGAGGTACTTTGAATTTCATACACATCTTAAATTAACCGGCTCCTTCTTGATGTACACCAGGGTAATTTATCTTCTTCAGGAGTTGCTGTAATTTCTTTTTGGCCAGGATAAGTTGGGATTTTGAGGTATTGATACTGATCCCCAAGATTTCTGCAATTTCTCGGTGCTTATATCCTTCCAAAACGTACAAGTTAAAAACGGTGCGATATCCGGTTGGCAATCTTTCTAATAAGGCCAGAATATCATCCGCTTCCAATTGATCTTGTGTGGTGACAGTTGTTTTAACGTCGAGATTTTGATCAATTTCCACCGTGAGGTTGAAATTGTGTTTTCGGCGTAAGAACATCAAACACTCGTTTACTACAATTCGCCTAATCCATCCCTCAAAACTTCCATGCGCTTTAAACTGGGGCAGATTATTGAAAACCTTATAGAAAGCCTCGATGAGAACATCTTCGGCGTCTTCCTGTGTTTTTAGATACCGTCTACATACTCCCATCATTTTCGGTGAGAATCGGTCGAAGAGCATTTGCTGTGCTTTCCGATCTTGGGTACGGCAGGCTACTATGAGTTCGGAGTTCGTCACTGTTTGCTAGTTCATTTTTCCTGTTAGATGCATCTGATTGTCAATTTGGTGTTTCGTTTATCTAAATTTACACTATTTTTTGATGAGTCAATCCCAAATCTGCTCAATTGGATAGCGAACATTAATCCATTTGGGGCTGCTCTTACGATTAACACTTGAGTATTTTTTTATTTCAAAGTCAAAGAGTAAGCACTTACTTGCGTTACATAGCAAAAAAATCACCTGAATTTTTCAACCAAAATATCTAAGCAATCATTAAATTTTATTTCTGCGGTGAATGATTGAAAAATGTATAAATTCAAACATAGACCATGTAAAGCGGTCATGTAGCAGACGGCTTGTAATTCTGCCATATTATCAGATAGTCCTTTTTGTTGCTTGAATTGATTGGATAAAATTTGCTTAATCTCATTGGGGAACTTGTTGAGACTTTTCTTCATCACCAAATCTTGATTCTGGATTTCCATCTTTATTAATGATATATTTCCGACAAAGAAACTATGTAATACCTCACCAAATTTTTGTAATACTTTTCCAAAACTCAAATTATCTAGATTGAACAAACTTGCGAAATTTGGATTGAAAAAGAAATGTTCGAACGTCTCCTCAAACAATTTCTCTTTGGACCCAAAGATCCGAAATAGTGTTACCTCATTGACCTTTGCAGCTTCTGCAATTTTTTTAGTGGAAACACCTCGGTAACCTTTTTCCGCAAAGAGGACCTTTGCTGCTTCTAAAATTTGAATTCCTGTGGAATTGTGTTCTTTCATAATCACAGATGTAAGTACTTGCTTGTGATAACGCAAGGCTTTTGATAAAGTTTTGGTAAAATGAAGTAGTCTAAAGTTATGTGTTGAGAGCAATTCATGCAAAGGCAACCATCAGAATAACTTTAGACAACTTCAAGATCAGAATTTGGCTCAAAATGATTGCAATTCGTCAGTTATCTTGAAAGGGCTCAAAATATCTGAAATCCTATTTTTGAGTTATTCTGATTAACAGGTGGTTAAGATACGGTGCGTGGTGAAACTACACAACACACCGTACCTCACGACAATAAATGCTCTCCCAAAACTTTATCGAAAATCAAGTACTTACAGCAGAGATCTGGCGAAAATCACTAAAACTTGTATACCACCTACTATCTATTTAGGTCTATGAAATCAATTACCCGTTGAGCTAATGAATAACCTTGATCATCCTGTACAAAATGGGAAGCCTCAAGAATCTTATCATGAGGTTGCCCTTCCGCACCTGGTACATTATCAATGTAGGGTTGATAGGTTTCAGGTTCACCTATTACACCAACATCGTTCGGTGTGTACAAGGTCAAAAAAGGTTTCTCAAACCCTAAAAGCCCAACCCAAGCCCCTTCATTAACTCCACCCACCTCAAGCGCCATAGATGGCCAATACCTTGCTAGGGCCATATATTCACGGCTAGGAAAAGGAGCATTGTAAGCAGCCTCGTCAGCCTCTGAAATTGGGAACCAGGTATTTGCTTCAACCATTACTCCAGCATTAAAATTAGGAGACTTCATAGTGTATCTCATCCAGGTAGGGAACTCTTCATTGAAGTTGAGGTCGATTAGAAGGTTACCCTCGTTGTCACGAAAGAGTTCTTGTTGATCTGGCCATCCATCATAGTAAGGAAGCACTTCAAAATCGAGTTCATCGGGATTTTCAACTGGTGGGTAAGGGACGGCTCCAGCTGGAAACAGTGGCATAGCTCCATTCGCTGCAACTACATGAGAAAACAGATCTGGCCGTAATCCAACCAAGCGCAAGCCGATATTTGCCCCCCAATCTTGTGTGATGAGCGTAATGTCACTAAGTCCAAGTATTTCTATGAACTGCTCAAGTTCTTCAGTCTGACCAATGTAGGAGTAATAGGAAATATCTACGGGTTTGTCAGAACGGCCCATCCCTATAAAATCGTATGCAATAGCGCGAAAACCAGCCTCAGCAAATGCATCAATCATATAGCGATAAAGATAAGACCACGTAGGTTGCCCATGTAGCATAAGAATAACTTCACCATCCGCAGGTCCAGCCTCAACATAATGAGCCCGTAGTCCATTAATTTCGACATAACGAGGTTGATAATTAATGCCAGGGAAAACAACATCTGCAAAACAAGCATCAGGGGTTCTGACGTAATCTACACCTTCCGAGGAAGTTCTCACCAAGGGTTCTTCGGAGCAGGCAGCAGAAGGCGTAACCTGGTCAGAATCTTCATCACAACCGTAAAGTAACGTTGATGCAAGTACAATGAGGCACAGAACTCCATTGAATAATTGTTTCTGTCTGATAAATTTTAATACTTCCATTATTTGAATTTTTATATGATAAAAAGTTAACCTAACCAGTTCCACTCCCACGGTAAGACCTCAGTGTTCATTTTCTTATATCTGAGTAGTCAACAAGTAAGTACTTGCTTGCATTTGTAGACAAAAAAATCACCTCAATTTTTCAACCCAAGTACCCAAGCAAAGTAGTTATGTAGTAGACTACTTATAATATCCTTAGCAGATATACGTGCTGAACTCTTTTGCAAATAACACCTTTGCTTCATCCAAAAATGGTATTTCTGTCAATTGTAGTCCTTGATAGTGAAATATGTAAGTACTTACTTGCATAAACGCGTAGGTTCCGATAAAGTTTTGATAGATTGTCGAAATTTTAAAGGAAAAGGAGAAAAGACTAACAGCACACAAAGGCTAAAATGGCAATAGCAGCTAGATGGAGCGACTGCGTATAACCCCCCCTACTAGTCATAAAAGAGTATTAAAGCGCCTAAAGGGTAGGGGAACTGGAGCGAGCGGAAATTCCTCTAGCAAAGCCCATTCTTTCTACTTAACAGAGCGTAAAAAAGCTTATCTTTGCCGCCTGTATGCGAGAATGCGAGGTTTCAGGCCTTAGCGAGCTTAAAATGTAACAGTTGAGAACCATAAATTAAAACAGCATGAACCTTGAAAATGATCGGTTTCGATTAAGTGGAGGGGTTGATCCACTAGAATTAGTGGAGGAGTTTGGATGCCCCTTGTATGTGTATGACGCAGCCATTATGGAACGTCAATATAAACGGATTAAGGATGCTTTCAAGGTCAAACGTTTGAAGATCAACTATGCTTGCAAGGCACTCACCAATATCAATGTGCTAAAGTATTTCAATCAGCTTGGAGCAGGTTTAGATACGGTATCTGTACAGGAGGTAGCTATGGGCTTGCGAGCTGGTTTTCGCCCTGAGGATATCATTTACACACCCAACTGTGTAAGTATCGAGGAGATAGAAGAAGCCACGGCTCTAGGCGTTAGGATTAACATTGATAATCTTTCTATACTAGAACAATTTGGGCAAACTCACCCCGATGTGCCTGTTTGTATACGCATCAATCCGCACATCATGGCTGGAGGAAATAGCAAAATTTCCGTTGGACACATCGATTCAAAGTTTGGAATCTCTTTTCATCAAATGCCTTTGGTGCAACGTATCGTGGAATCGACGGGGCTAAAAGTCGAAGGCCTGCATATGCATACCGGTTCAGGAATTCTGGATGCGGATGTATTCCTGAGGGGAGCGGAAATTTTACTTAATGTAGCCAAGGATTTTGATGAGCTGGACTATATAGACTTTGGAAGCGGCTTCAAGGTACCTTTCAAAGAAGGAGATATTGAAACAGACATCGAAGAGTTAGGAGATAAGATATCCAAGCGCTTCAATGACTTCTGTAAAGATTATGGCCGAGATATCTGTTTGATGTTTGAACCCGGGAAATTCCTGGTGAGTGAAGCCGGATATTTCCTAGCTAAAGTAAATGTCATCAAACAAACTACCTCCACGGTATTTGCGGGCATTGATTCTGGCTTAAATCACTTGATTCGGCCGATGTTTTACGATGCTTACCACGAGATTACCAATATTTCAAAGCCAGCGGGTAAGAAGAGATTCTATACGGTGGTTGGATATATTTGCGAGACAGATACGTTCGGTATTAACCGACGAATTTCGGAGATCAACGAAGGTGATGTCCTATGCATACACAATGCTGGAGCCTACTGTTTCTCCATGGCATCTAACTACAATTCTCGTTTCCGACCAGCGGAGGTACTGGTCTATGAGGGCAAAGGCTATCTCATTAGAGAACGAGAAAACATGGAGGATCTAATGAGAAATCAGATTGAGATTGAAATGGGACAAAAAGGAAAGCCAACAGCGACGGGTACCGAAGATAAGAAGGTGCTGATCGACCAATTGCTAAAAGGAACCTCTTAGGTCCCAGAAACGTTGAAGAAATTAATATTTTGATATTTAAGGAAAATCGCGAGCAGCTGATTCATAAAATCATAAAGTAACGATGACACTTTCCACACGCTACAATCCTAAGGAGACAGAAGAAAAATGGTACGCTCATTGGATGGAGAAGAACTATTTCCATTCGGAGCCTGATGATAGAGAACCTTATAGTATTGTAATCCCACCGCCGAATGTTACTGGGGTCCTACATATGGGCCATATGCTCAACAATACTATTCAAGATATCTTGATTCGCAAGGCGAGACTAGAGGGTAAGAACGCTTGCTGGGTGCCTGGGACAGACCATGCCTCCATTGCTACGGAAGCTAAGGTCGTAAAGATGTTGGCGGAGCGAGGGATCAAGAAGTCGGATATCAGCAGAGAGGAATTTCTGAAGTATGCCTTTGAGTGGAAGGATAAGTACGGCGGGATCATCTTAGATCAATTGAAAAAATTGGGGGCTTCCTGTGATTGGGAGCGTACGCGCTTTACCATGGAGCCTAAGCTTTCCTCGGCGGTGATCAAGGTGTTTGTAGAC
>JAHQWA010000432.1 GCA_019634045.1 Saprospiraceae bacterium | reverse complement strand
TAAGCCCATATACTTCTACCTCCTTTGCCGTAAAAGTATGGATTTCTGTCCAAAATACTGAGGGGGTGAGTACTCACCCCCTCAGTATTTTGGACAGAAATCCATACTTTTACGGCAAAGGAGGTAGAAGTATATGGGCTTAAAATCACTACTCATCAAGCCGATAGCGCGGAAGATAGCCAAGGATATCAAGCATTGGTCGCTAGAAGCCTTGGCAGCGCAGGAAGAGGTCTTCCAACAACTCATCAAGGGAGGACGAAAAACTTCATTTGGAAAAGATCACGGTTTTTCAAATATCCAGTCTTATGAGGCTTTTCGGCAACAGGTTCCTATTCGAGATTACGAAGGAATTAAGCCCTACATTGAACGGATTAAGGCGGGAGAGGCGGATGTATTGTGGAAGGGATATCCCAAATATTTCGCAAAGACCAGTGGTACTACCTCCGGCGTAAAATACATCCCACTTACCAAGGACAGTATTCCCAATCATTTCGGAACAGCAAGAAATGCCTTGTTTAATTACTTTGCCCGTTCGGGTAAGGGCGATTGGCTGGATGGCAAAATGATTTTCCTTTCCGGCAGTCCGGAATTGGAAAAGGTTGGGGGTATCAATACGGGTAGACTTTCCGGTATTGTCAACCACCAAGTCCCGTCCTGGCTTCGCACGCATCAGATGCCCTCCTACCCTACTAATTGTATTGAAGATTGGGAGACCAAACTAACTGCGATCGTCGAGGAGACATTGCAGGAAGATATGCGTCTAATCAGCGGCATTCCACCTTGGGTACAAATGTACTACGAGCGGCTGCTGGAAAAGACGGGCAAGAAGTACGTGAAAGATATTTTCCCTCACTTCTCCGTTTTTGTGTACGGTGGCGTCAATTATGAGCCTTATCGTACACAGCTAGAGTCCTTGGTTGGGAAACGCCTAGATAGCATTGAAACCTACCCCGCCTCAGAGGGATTTATCGCCTTTCAGGATGAACAAGATGATCCCGGGCTCCTGTTGAATGTGAATTCAGGCATTTTCTTTGAATTTGTCCCTGCAGAAGAGATCTTTAGTGATAACCCCACCCGCCTTTCTCTGGCTGAGATAGAATTGGGTGTTAACTATGCCCTCATCATCAATAATAATGCGGGGCTATGGGGTTATAATCTTGGAGATACGGTCAAGTTTGTATCCAAGGACCCTTACAAGATTTTAGTCACGGGTAGAATCAAGCACTATATCTCAGCTTTTGGGGAGCATGTGATTGGCAAGGAGGTAGAGGAAGCCCTCTTAAGCGTTGCTAGATCCGCTGATATTCCCATTATTGAATTCACCGTAGCACCTCAGGTAAATCCACCAGAGGGCGGACTTCCTTATCATGAATGGTTTATTGAATTTGATCAACCGCCCTCCGATCTACGCTCCTTTGCCCAAAAGGTTGACGAGGCCATGATCAAACAAAACATCTACTATCAGGATCTCATTGATGGAAACATCTTACAAGGTCTAAAAATTAGACCCTTACAAAAGGATGCGTTCAGGAAACTAATGAAAGCTAATGGTAAATTAGGTGGGCAAAACAAGGTTCCACGACTCTCCAATGATCGGAAAATGGCCAAGGTCTTGCAACAGTGGATCATAGAATAATGTAGGTAATCCTAGTCCTGCATTTTCTCTCCGTAACAAAGATCACCGGCATCCCCTAATCCTGGTACGATATACGACTTTGCCGTTAACTCTTCATCAACCGCTCCAGCCCATATCTTGGCTTTTGGAAATAATCTTCGAATATGCTTCACCCCATTGTCTGAAGCGATGGCCGTCACCAAGTGGAGTTCTTTGGGTGTGCCATATTGAGCTAAGCCTTCAATGGCAATAGACATGGATGCACCAGTAGCCAGCATAGGATCTGCTAGGATCAAAATGGTACCGGTCAGGTCCGGGCAAGACACGTATTGCATATTGATTTCGAAGGATCCGTCCTTATGGTGCTTACGATACGCAGAGATGAAAGCATTATCGGCTTGATCAAATACATTGAGCAGGCCTTGATGCAAAGGCAAGCCCGCTCTGAGAATCGTGCCTAAAACGATCTTGGCCGCCGGAACTTGAACTTTGGCGATCCCTAATGGTGTTTCGACCTCCTTTTCTTGATAATCCAAAGTCTTGCTAATCTCATAGGCGATTATCTCGCCTACCCTTTCTAAATTCCGTCGGAAACGCATCCGATCCTTTTGAATCGTCACATCTCTTAACTCTCCAACAAATTGGTTCCCAATCGTTTGATGATCCGTAAGCTTAAATATCATGCGTAGGTTTGTGTTCTATTTCGACAATAATACAAAGGTTCTCTGGCAATCCTTATGTTTTTTAGGTAGGGTTTTCTGTAAAACACCTGCAAGCTTAGCGTGGAAACCTAGTCTTTTTCCCTCGTGGCATACTCCAGTATCTCTTCGAAAGTTTGCGACCAGCCCTCCCAGCCAATATGCGTGGCAAAAGAGCTATTGTGCCAAAGTAGGGTAAAAGTGCCCCCGTAAGTCCTGAGTTCCTGAATCATATGCTGGACACGTTCTAAGGCTTGCTCGGGTGATAGCTTGAGGTAGAAATTCAAGGTCACATCCATCGCAGCGAATGGATGGATCATTAAGTCAGTGCGCTGCTCCTTGGGTAAGTCATACCAAGGGAAAGGGCTAGCGATTCCAGCTCGATAACCTACCTGATCCGCATAGCCCATGGAATAATCATCTCTAATACCTAGTGCAAGCAGGCGACGGTAAGTCTCTGGTAGACTAAGCATCAAAAAATGTTGTCGGCTATGTGTTACGGCATGACCCGTAAGGTCCGTCAGTCGTTCAATCTCTTTCTCCAAGAGTCCGGGAACAGAATTGGACCTAAACGAAGGATGTATACCAACGGGATATTGGGCGGCTATGTCTTGGATCAGCGCTCTGAAGTCTGGATTTTGAACATCTGCGTTGAGGTCATATTTCCCTGGATCCCCCAACAACCAAAAATATTGGGTGTCCGGCTCATATTGATTTTGAAGACGTTTCAGGTCCTCAAAGATGTAAAAAGGGTCTTGTAATTTTCCCCGGAGCACCTGTATGCGCTCTGCTAGTCCGCCCCAACGCCCTCGGAGCAGCTGAGCTATGCCTCCGCCCAGTATGCGCCACCAAGGGCGGTGTAAATAGGCCCAAGCCATGTCAATATCAAAGGTTAGACGGAAACGAAATTGATGGGCTGGGAGGTGTAGATTTGGCCATTGTTTCTTCAAGGCTTCGCCAAAAAGATGAGCCCATTCATTTAAAATGGGGCGTTCTAAGAAGTTATGTTTCAAGGCTATACTTTCAGCAGCCGGAAATCGACCGAATCGATCCGCTTCAAATTCTAGATACTCTTCATAGCGACTAAGGCAATAAAAGCACATGGCCAATAGGTCGAACGGCCAATCCGACCCAGGTTCAACAGCAAATAAGGCCGGGCGCCCCTCCAGTACCATGGCATCAGGCTCAAGCGGCTCCAGATGTCGTTCAAACAGCAACTTACTGGCCGCTAGGAAGAAAACATCGTCGGTAAGGCGACGGTCGCCGTAGTGTATCTTAGGTCCAGGGTGAGCCTTATAGAACAAAAAATCGGTAGTAAACGTATAGTTTAAAGAGAGTAGGTGTTGGAATAGTACGTCTAAGGCATACTCTAACCGAGGGCTATGGGTAGTGGAGTAAATGAGCATACCGGTACATTGTGATGGGTGAAAAATATTCGCCACTATATCTTGCTTGACAGTAATTTCCCGATAATGGATATTGGCAAGACATATTTCTACTATTTAGGCAGAATAATAAAACATTTGCGGGAATTGTCCGTTGATTTCAGTAAATTTATTGCAGTATCATTTTCTCAGAACACCCAAGCCACATCATCAAACTATTAAAGCCGTCTCCAATGAAGCAATTTTTAGGTACTCTTCTCATATGTAGTTTCGCATTCGTTCTGAGCGGTCAGCAGCTGATCACGCCCGGGGAGAATTATTATGACGATAACAAGGGGATTGTCTATAATAAAGAGTTCTCAGTACTGGCGAGATTCCATACGCATGGCTTCTCTATGGGTGTTAATATGGGTACCCTAAAGACTTACTATCTGACTCGCTTTCTCAACTTCGAGATCGGCGAATTGAAGCATGGTAAGGAATTCAAACAAAGTAGAGACCTACAGCCCATTTCTAACCAAGTATCTCGAGCTTATATCTTCGGGAAACGAAACAATCTATATGCACTTCGGGCTGGCTTTGGAGAAAAACGGTACCTATCAGAAAAGGCTAAACGACGCGGCTTGGCCGTTGGAATCAGTTATGAGGTGGGGCCGGTGCTAGGTTTGTTGAAGCCCTATTACCTAGAATTGGTGCGCAATCAGGAGAATGGTGATCCCGTCTTTATTATTCAAAGTGAAAAATACGGTCCAGAAAACGAAGATCTCTTCTTAGACTTTACCCGCATTTACGGCTCCTCCGGCTTTTCCAAAGGGCTTGGAGAGCTTTCGATTGTACCCGGTGCCCAAGCCAAATTTGCCATGCATTTTGACTGGGGAGCTTTTGACGAGTTTGTCAAGGCTGTTGAAGCTGGGGTGATGGTAGACTTTTTCTTCCAGGAACCACAAGTAATGATCGAAACGGAAGGAAGTGGGGTCAATAATAGTCCACTATTTCTCAATCTTTACATAAATTTGCAGTTCGGAAAGCGTTGGTAGGCTAAAGCCGAAGGATCAGGAAGAACATTCTAGATCAATCAATTCGCGCCTAATAGCTTGTCGAAGCGCAGGGAATACACTCATTTTGCTTTGCTTGTCATTGCAACAAAATGGTGATCCTATTTGTCTTTAGTAGAAGCATACTGATGTTGTTCTATCCACATCAGTTTATTGCCTCACTGTAAATACAGTTTAATGCTAGAATTACCAATAGTAGATAAACCGGAACGGAAGAAAAAGCCAGATTGGTTGCGGGTAAAGCTGCCCATTGGCCAGAACTATAAAAAGGTACGATCCTTGGTGGATGAATATAACCTGCATACCATCTGCCAAAGTGGGAGTTGCCCCAATATGGGCGAATGCTGGGGTGCTGGTACCGCTACCTTCATGATCCTGGGTAATACCTGTACCCGCTCCTGTTCCTTTTGTGCCGTAAAAACCGGACGTCCACCAGAGTACGACGAGGACGAACCTAGGCGAGTGGCAGAAGCGATCAAATTGATGGAAGTTAAACACGCCGTAATCACCTCCGTTAACCGGGATGAGTTAAAAGATAGAGGAGCCGAAATTTGGTATCAAACGGTGCGTGCAGTGAAAGAGATGAGCCCTTCTACTACCATAGAGACTCTCATACCTGACGTGAAAGCCAATTGGGAAGCATTGGAAAGAATGATCAGTGGTGGGCAGGAGATTGTCTCTCATAATATGGAAACCGTAGAGAGATTGTACCGAAAAGTACGTCCACAGGCGAAGTATCATCGAAGTCTGGAAGAAATCAAGCGTATCAAGGAATATGGGAAACGAACCAAAACCGGCTTTATGGTGGGTTTGGGAGAGACCGAAGAAGAAGTTTATAAGATCATGGACGACTTAGTGGAGCATGGCTGTGATGTGCTTACGATTGGTCAGTACCTTCAACCAACAAAAATGCACCTGGAAGTGGCCGAATATATCCACCCTGACCTATTTGCTAAGTATAAGGAAATTGGTCTAGAAAAAGGTTTCGACTTTGTAGAGAGTGGTCCATTGGTACGTTCTTCCTACCATGCAGAAAGACATATATAATTGAGCGAAAACTCAATTTATAATCCCTAGGCAGAACAGTATCTGGCTAGGGATTCTTGTTGTAGGCCCATACCCTTTTTTAATAAAACATCACCGAGCTACTTCCTCCCCCATCGCCATTTTCACACCCGCAATTTATTTCTCTACAGGGCTGAATGACTTCAAAATAACCTTCCTGACAGCTTAGATAAGTAGCACAGGCCATCATGCAGGATACATTGAAGTGTTGCCCTCCCTCCTTCTCTGCAGGTCGCAGTGGAATCAACAAGGCAGTGGTCTTATCTTCTGCAAGATAATCAGCGGTTACTGCCAGGAAATTATCCCCCGATTCTAGCTGTATTTCTTGACAGCTAACATTTTCAAGCCAGATTCCTTCATCTTTAGCAAGGACGGTAATCAGAGCCGAAAGGTCAGCCTCTACGTTCAGCTGGTAGTGAAGGCCTTCATGCTGAATAAATCTTTGCTCTACAGTGGTGGTAGCTTTTTTAACCTGGCAAGCACTCAGTGTGCATAGAAGAGCCATCCCGAATCCCAGGAAACGATAATGCATACTATTTCATTTTGTTCGTTAAAGAGAATCCTTCTCTGACAATTTTTGTGGTTCTATCTGGCGGCTAGACAGCCAGCGTTTTAGATGGAAGACTCGCGACCAAGGGAAGTAGGGCTTTCAGCTAAAAGACTGACTCAAGAACACAAAAATTATCGAAGAACCAAGAGCATAAAGATAGAGAAAACCAATATTAGAAACAATAACATTACCAAGTCCTGGTAAGAGAGAAAAGCCCAATTCTCTGGCTTTCGTCAAGAATCGGGCTGCTATAGAAACTGTATAAAACTATCTCATTGACCGAAACATTGTTCAGAATGGTTTATTCTTTTGGGTAAGTAAGGGCTTCGACGATGGCCAGTCCTTCTTTTCTGGAGTCCAGACCCAAAGCTCTCTGGTTTTAAAATTGATCGCCATTAGATGGGCTTGAAAAAATGGAAAGCCCAGTATCCCGTCTATGGATTTTCCGGGTAGCTCCAAATTGATTTGCCGAAATTCACATAGCACCGTATACATGGCGGGATAAGCAATCTCCCCCAAATTAACTTGATGAAGCTTCACTCTATCTACTATTCGATCTTCTCCACCAATTCCACCTAGCCTTCTCCGATCTACATAGTCTACAACATCACCGAGCTTATTAATTTTCCGCCCGTTGATCATGTTAGTGCCTGCAGCAGAATCGAGTGCAAACTGAAAAGAAACGCCTTTGATGGTGAAAGGAAGGCATAATAGGTGCCCTTTACTGCTTAAGCCAAAGCGATGCGGCTGTCCATATGATTCGACATAGAGCAGTTCTCTGCTTATTTCGGCATCGTACAATACCAACTCCTTTGCTTCAAAATCAAAAACCACTGTATGATTTTTAAAGATCTTCCAACCGATCAAACCAGAAAGTTGAATCTTTAAGGTGGCCATCACGCGATCCAGATCGATGATCTCCGCAGCAGCTTTGCTTATGTCAATCTCCCCCAAATTAAAATCGACAACCTTACTTGTCATGGTGGTAGTAGAAGTCGCTATCCCATTCATTTGGCCTTGTTTGGTCTTTCCCCTAAATAGCTGATGATTCAGGGCTAAACCAGGGAAAGCCGTATCGACAATGAAATAGCCCGATCGTTTATTGACGGTGGCTTTTACCACAATTTTGCCCTGGACTAGTTCAAAAGGGATACTGGTTTTAGCCGCTCTTACAGGCAATGGAGCAGCCTGTAAACTGGTATCTACCAGCCATAGAACCAGGAAACAGATGAGAGAGATATTTTTTGAGGAGATCATGCTGATGGATTTGTGGTAAAATCAGGTGATAAACCTTAAAGAATCGATTACCATCAAATGGTCCCTAGCTTATAAGATTTGGACTAAGACAAGGGAGCAAGAAAGTATTCCTTACGGTCATACAACTGATTAAAAACTGAATTTCAATACATTCCAAATGTAGGCAACCCATTATGATTAGGCTTTAGATATCGTTACAAGCGCTTTAGATACTGTTGCAAGGACTTTAGATATCTTTGCATGAACTTTAGATATCGTTTCGGCAAGTGAGGCGGCCACCTTTCGTTTAGTGGCCGTGCATCGTTTAATATCGTTTGCGAAAGACTCACAGCTGATTTAATATTGGCTATTGCTTGATCTTAAAATGCTTGCTTAGCCATTAGTAGTCGTTTGGTAGAATTCCTTCTAGTCTTAAACCTATGAACGAGTT
>JAHQWA010000431.1 GCA_019634045.1 Saprospiraceae bacterium | reverse complement strand
TGATGACCTGACCACCTACTTCTTCTATCCATTTAAGCGATCGATCTTTATCTACGAAACCCAGAATTTCTACTCGCTCACCATATCCATTGGCATTTGCCCATTGCAGTATCTTCTTGGCCCCCTGAAATTCGCCATCAGATACTAAGGCTGAGGCAATCTCAATACGATCTACCATTAATTCTTCCAGGAGTAATTTGGCGACACGCAATTTCTCAGTATCTGTAAAAGATACGCCAGATGTTTGTTCACCATCTCGTAGGGTGGTGTCCATCACCGTGATTTTCATGGCCTCAACGTTTGCAGAATACCGTTGGTGGAGGTATTCTAAATTACGATATATAAAATTGAAAAAGCTTAGTGGTTATTGAGAGGCTGGTTAAAAATGATTGATTGCTTGCAATCCGAAAGAACATTCTTAAACAACTTCTTAGCCTGCAAAGGCACTAAGCAAATAAAGTGGTTCAGACTTTCTGTCTGTAGATGAAAAGTTTGGACCACTTTAGTGGTTAGGGATAGCAAAAATATAAATTGTAGAGAGAATTAGGCTTTTCTACCGGAAATAAACAACCAGCCCAGCGCAATTCCCACAATCAACAAACCTAGAAATTCCCGGGTAAGTTCCACATGTGGAGATTCTGCTTTCATACTGCCGGTGATTGTGGGCATCCCCATATTAACCCAGTTAATGAAATCTGGCAGTAAGGTCGCCATCCAAATGACGACTAAAGCCAGTCCTCCAATCGTGGCATATTTGTGGTTCCTACCTGCCGCTGATAAACCAAAAAGAAGGGCTACATAAATATAAAGTGCAACCCAAGCCCAGGGATCTACATCATTTAACTGTACTACGGCAAATAGGACAAATAGAACACTGAGGACAATCTTGACAATTTTCATGTTGCTTAGGTGTTTTGTTGGATTTTCGTTTTGAGCAAGATCTAGCGCACGGATCAAAAAGATACTCGATAGCTCAGAATCGGAATGATGGTTAATTGATTCTTGACAATAACCTCTCCTAGGAGGGCATCAAAATAACTGAAGGCAACGTTTTGGCGATTGGTAAGATTTTGAATATCTAAAGACCACGTATTACTGCTGGTACCTTTGCTGGTTTTGTAATAAATCCGAAGGTCTGTCCGGAAGTAATCCTTTTGTTGTTCGGTAAAAGCCAAATCATCGACAAAGATGGTAGTACCATTGTTAATCGAGGCCTCTACATCTATAGGTGTAGCTCGGAAGCCTCCCAGGTAAGCAATTCTACCATTCAGCCCCAATCTACGATCTTTGTTTTTACGGCCTTGCCAATGCCATTCTTTACCCAGCGTGGCATTGAAGATGTAATTTCCATTGAAACGGGAATCTCTTTCAATACCATCACTTCCCTCGTAAGTAGATTCATAAATACTGGCGTTGATAAGATAGTATAGCCCAGAGGTGACAAACTTCTGTAGACTTAGTTCCACTCCATAGTTATCTCCCGTGCCAGCATTGATCAAGGGGAAGGCTAAGCTAGAGGCCTGCTGATTAATGGCCGAGAAGGAGTTCTGTGTATTTGAGGCAATTGGTACATCAAAAAGGCGCTGATAATAGACTTCTCCGCGCAAAACGGTGGTGGGTTCGGGATGGTATTCATACCCAAGAACCAAGTGGTGCGCCCGTGTGAAATCGAGATCCTCGTTTGATTGGTCATTGATGGTGACCGCAAAGTATAGTTCTGGTTGTTGAAGCTGACTGTGGAGCCCATAAGAGAGGCTGAGTTGATGTTTTGGGTTAGCATTCCACTCCAAAGCGGCCCGGGGCTCAATCGCGCTACTGCCTGTGAAATCGAAATAGGCAAGTTGAAGACCGGTATTGAGTCGCCAGCGTTTTCCCAAGATTGTCTGTAGGTTTAGGTAAGGTTGATACAGCCAACCTCCTCCCGCTCTGTCATTTCTTCCTGTTATGGGATCTCCAGGAGGATTTAGGTCAAAACCTTGGTTGAGAAGGCTTATACCCGCTCTAATTTTGTTTCGAGCAGATAGTTTGTGTTGATAAAAGCTATGGAATGATAATTTCTCCTGCTGGTAGTAGTCTGCTTCCCAAGCTTGTGGGGTCAAGTTCGCATCCAAAATCTCTGAAACTCGACTACTCGTTAAGGCAGAGACGGCAACACTAGTGCGCCAATTACCCTTGGATCCTATCGGCTGACTGTAGGTAGCTCCTAAGGCGCCCATTTTTGAGGCATAATCAATATCAAAACGATCCTTGTTCTCATCCCAAAGAGTAGAGTCTCGTTCTGCATTGAATATATTATCACTTAAACCACCCATTCCAAAAAGTGTCAATCGCCCCCCCTTCTTATTCGGGAAAACCAGGTTGAAAGATAAGTCCTGAAAAGAAATATCCTCATCTCCAACGGGGACGCCCATTAGGCTTAGCAAACCAACAAACGAATAGCGATAATTGACTAGGTAAGAAGCATCCGTATCATCATTAATCGGTCCTTCAGAAGAGAGCTCTAAGCCTATTAGACCCGCTTGGGCGGTAAATTCATGTTTTTGATTATTACCTGCTCGAAGGTACATATCCATCACCCCGGATAGCGCATTACCATAAGATACAGGAAAGGCACCTGTGTGAAAGTAGGACGTGCCAAGCAATTGTGCACTTAGAATATTCACTCCACCACCATTGGCGGTTGTTTGGTCACTGAAGGTGCCGGCATTGGGGGTATGATTGGGGTTTACGATATCGACCCCCTCCAGCCGCCATAAAATATTATTAGGAGATTGTCCGCGGATGGATATCCCATTGGCCTGATCATTGGTTTGTACTACCCCGGCAAAGGTGCTGGCGAGGCGGGTCGGATCAAAAAAGGTAGCAGGAAAACGAAGGGTCTCCTCTACGGTAAGCGTCTTTACTGTGGGGGCCATACTTTGGATGTCGCTCCGTTGTGCTCGAACTACAATCGCTTCCATGTCAGAAAAGGATTCCGTCAATTCAAATTCCAATATCATTTCTTTCCCACTCTCGAGCAGCAACTCTGCTAAGGTCTGAGATTGATAGCCTAAATAACTGACCTGAGCTTGATATCGCCCGACTGGGACATTGGAAAGCTCAAATTTCCCTAGGCTATCTGTACTTGTCCCCAAATTAGTTTCCAATAAGACGACCGACGCACCAATTAACGGCATACCCGTATCACCGTCTAACACTTTACCTCTGATGGTCTCTGTGTGCACCTGCCCAAATAGGGGGAGCGAGATGCAGAGGAGCAACAGTAAAGTAAGAGGGGATTTAGAGACCCCGTAAACACCTTTTTTCATAAACCACAACTTTGGTTCAAAGATAGCGTATTAGCGGCTATCAAAATAAGACTTTTGTCACCCTAATGTGAATATTCTACCTCCATGCTGGGCAGTAGTTTTCCTGTATTTATGTTAGTGTGCTGGCTGCTTGCATAGGATTTGAATTCAGCCTTCGGCCTAATTGCTTACCTAGAAATTGAATAGCCTAGTTAAATTCGGCCAAGTTTGCAGCATTTTGTACTTTCGAGCTTTAAAGAAATAGGTGCAAATCAACGAAAAAAACAGATAGTCTTATGAAACGTTTATGGTTCATAATCAGTGTGCTGCTTGTTATTGCTGCTTGTTCCGCTAAGGACCCGGCACAACAGACGGCATCGAATACCTCACCTACTAGTGACGGTACTACAATCGCCGCTGTGGCAAGCGGCCCTGCGAATATCAATGTACAGGTAAAAGGCTTAAGTGGTGGGGCAGCTAAATTGATTGGTGTTTATGCGGAAAATCGATACTTAGCCGATTCCACAACAGTGGATGCGAGCGGCAAATTTAGATTCGCTAATCCCAATGGCTATACCCCGGGCTTATTCTTTGTACTCCTTCCGGATAATTCAAATTTCCAATTGTTGTTGGACCAAGACCAGGAAATGGATGTGGTTGCCCAAGCGGGTGCCATGGCTACAACGATGCAAGTGACAGGCAGCTCAGATAACGAACTAATGTATCAAAGCTTTGCCTTTGAGCGGCAACAACGAGCTAATTTCGACCCTATCTCTCAGCGCTTGAAGCAACTGACACCTGGTACACCTGAGCATACGCAGGCGAAAGCGCAGTTTGATGCAGAAATAGCCAAGCGGAAAACTTTCCTGAATAACTTGCAGAAAGAGCATCCAAATTCCTTTTTTACGAAGTTTAAAATTGCAGGTCAAAACCCGGAAATCAAGGAGTTCAAAAACGCTGATGGATCCCCCGATCAGTATGCACAAGTTCATTACTTTAGAACGCATATGTGGGACAACGTGGATTTTAATGATGAACGCCTGGTTCGTACTCCCGTTGTTCTGAACAAGCTAAAACGATATATCACGGAGTTAACCGTTCAGCATCCGGATTCGCTTAATCAAGCTGCAGATTTCTTGCTCCAAAAGGTATTGAATAAGCCAGAGTACTTTAAATTCTTTGCCAATTGGATCACTTTGCAATATGAGCCGACGAAAACATCACTCATGGATCCAGAGGCGGTGTTCACGCATATGGTACAGACTTATTTTACCTACGAACGAGCTTTTTGGTCGGATTCTGTACAGGTGCATGGCTTGCAGTTGCGCGCACATGAGATGTCCGCTAGCTTAGTGGGTAAGCAAGGTCCCAATGTTACTGCTACGGATCAAAATGGACAAATGAGATCCCTCATGGATTCTAAGAAGCCCTATATCGTAGTGTATATGTATGATCCTAACTGTGATAATTGTGCAATTGAGACGCCTAAGTTGGCGCAGTTCTCTCGCGCCAATAAAAGCCTGGTCGATGTGTTTGGTATTGTGCTGAATACGAATGATCAGGAGTGGAAAAATTACATCGCTAAAAATGGCTTACAGGAGTGGACACATGTCTATGATCCAACTAACAAAGCCATTTATGCTACGTACTTTGTGGATCACACTCCTGAAATTTACGTGCTAAATCCAGACCGTAAGATTATCGCTAAAAATTTGAAGACAGAACAAATCGCAGAGGTAATCAATCGGGATCAGTCGGGCAGTTAGAAATAGAAAGATTCTTAGAGGAATCCTTAAAATCAAAAAGCCAGATCTCACTAAGATCTGGCTTTTTGATTTATACTCCCGAAGGCCTATAGTATCCGCTGATGGCGTAGCACCAACAGAATGAGGCAAAGTATAAATACGCCAGCTGCCAGGCCTACTTGCATCCACTGGGATTGAATTTGCCGAATGCTACTTTCTACGTAATAAGGATTAGGGAAGTTAGGAGAGCCGACTCCGGATTTGATCTCCCAGTTTTCGATGTCAGCATTATCTAAGGTTGGTAGCAATAGACTCAGGGTAAAGGTGGAATCTGTAGGAGGGACTTCATAAGAGACGCTGTCTACGGCTGCTCCAAGTTTAGAAAACAGCTGTAGTTTCTCCTCCCGTTTGTTAATGCCAAATCCCATTCCACCAAGCACATTATAGGCTTGCGGAAATTGACTACGGAATTTTTCTTCATTTTCACAAACCACTAAATAGTCATTGGGGCCCAGCGTGATATCAGGAAAAAGGAACGTATTGCGTTGATCGGCTAAGGTCCAGTCTTTGAGGCTTACCTCCTTGTCGGATCGATTAAAGATTTCGACCCAATCCTTGGTCTTTTTATTGTTGGGGCTGACCTCGTTGATCATGACCTGTCCTACCAAAGGATGGATGAAGGGTACAAAAACAGCTTTTATTTGATAACTGTCCGCTGTCAAACTCAAATCAAATGCTCTTTGTCCTTCTTCTATGTCAACGCCTTCCCAATGAGAAAACCTATATCCGTAATCAGCAACAGCCTCAACGTGGATAGGGAAGTTAGTGAAGTACTTACCTTGAAAGCGTTTTCCTCCTATATCAACATTATGGTTGAGCCTAATTCGGCCTCCTTGACTAGCTTGAGCGCTTACTTCTTTGATAGCCCCAGTATTGAAGCGTTCCATCAGGTGCATGCGCATGTAGTGAGGTCGTTCTGTGGCAAAAGTACGCATGAGTTTGATGTGATACTCCCAGCGTTTTTTACTCAGACGCCATCGCTTTAAATGTCGATCAATCTCAGGTGCGAGCTGTTTGTGTAAGTCACCGATCTTCTTGTTGGCATTTTCACTGGAAAAGCAGGTGTTGAGGTAGTCTGCAAACTGATTAACAAATTGCGCTTCAAAGTCCTTATTCTTTAGCAGTTTCCGAAGGATGAAGGTGCTCCAAGGGGGATTGGGCCAATGCGGGCCGTCTTTTTCGGTGTGAAAATCTAAGCTATTATTGTCAAAAGCTTGACTTTCATGTAGTCCATATCCCCAGTCCGTATCGTACAAAATCCAGCGCCATCGACCATCTGGGCCTTGAGGCCGCCAAAACTTGATATTACCACCTGCATCTTGATTATCGAAATAGATCTGTGCGATTTGGTGACGCATGAAGTTATCTATTTCCATTTGGGTGTTGAGGTAGTCATAGTTAGCGGCAATACTAAGATCATGCTTTTGCAAAAACCGAAGCATCTCCTGATAATGTTGACGCGAACCTCGCTTTTTGATCATACGATGCTCGATTAGGTCAATACTATCCTTATCCGCCTCACTATGCGCCGAAACGAAGTATCTATTTACCTTTTCTCTAATATTGTAAATACCCCAGTATTTGCCATTGATGTAAACGTGGGCGGGTCGATAGGCTTGTGTCTCTATATCCCAATCCTCGACTAAGCCCGTCATCAAGGCATCCCGAAAGTGAGATTTTCCAAAATCACTCCCAGAGTTTCTCAAGACTAAAAACTTGTATTTCTTTGGATTACCCTTTCCGAAGATTGGATAGCCGATCCGACTTTGCCCATACCGCTTACGTGCCACTAAGGCCAAAGATTTTTGAGGGAATAGCCGACTCATTCCACCAAATAGCCGGAAACCAGTCGTGTTATTGTAGACACAATTGCCATCTACCTCATATATTTCAGCATGAATAGGGAATTCTCGGCGAGTCCAAAAATTAGCACCAGGTTTTTGCCACAATGAATCGACCACTTGATTCCCTTGCATGAAGACCCCTCGGATTGGGTCAAAAAGCATGGAGGAAGTAACGGCTAGAGAAATGACGGGAAAGCGAGTAGGAGGCTCCTTAATAAAATAGGATTGTCCGAAATAGGCCTTTCGACCATCTTTGGCAAAGACGGCGACCCGAAGGACACTGGTCTTGCTGATCCGGAAAGGTCGGCGATAGCGCTTGGCTCTTCTACCAGGTTTGCTACCATTCAAGGTGTAGTAAATGGCACCTTCGGAAGCGTGTAAGGCAATATCAACCGAATGATCATAGAATCCCCCTTCTTGATTGAATATCAGTTCAATGGGGATTTCAGTGGTTTCTTCAATCGGCTGGGCCCACAATCCGCCCAAAGTCAGCCAAAACAGCACTAGTAGTAAACTAATTCTCAAAATGGGCATTCGTTGATCTGTGGTACAATTTATACTATTTTAACAAAAGTTGAAAATAGCGCGGTAATTTGTTGATTTACAACCTCTCACCTTATACGTTTAATTGGATAGAGTGTTCCAATAAGTTATTGGATTTCATTCCACAAGATCAACGCTTGAGTTTTTAAGGAATAAGAGTGGAGGTCGTCTAATTCACCGATTGCTCGACAACCTCCCGATATATAGAAATGGTAAACTTGTTTTGTAGGGTTATTTGGCTGTGTTGTTTAGAAAGTGGGCCACTATGCCTTATTTGGAATCAACAGGGCAACTACTCATGCCGAATACCGCGTAAATTGGGCAAAAACTTACTACACTGGTCAGAACAAATATGCCCGCCACTGCCAGTAATACAATCCCCAACACGCCGCTGATTACGTTGGTGAAAAATAAGGCAGCCACTACAACTGCTATTAATACACGAATGATCTGATCGGTAGAACCCATGTTCTTTTTCATATGATACAGGATTTAAACTATGGACTTCCGGGGAGGACAACCCATAGGGGTTAGCGTAATGGATAATGCTTCTAAACAAAGATAGGGGAGAGG
>JAHQWA010000430.1 GCA_019634045.1 Saprospiraceae bacterium | reverse complement strand
TCTTTGGAATTTTGAGCATTGGATTTTGTTGAAGGGCAAGGCCCGAAGAGGGAAGATAGCCATAGCTACCTGACCGATGAGAAACGAAGTCCTTTGCCAAAAGACACGCTCAAGAGGCAAAGTTATTTTTGTTCCACGGTATTTAATAGCTTAGGTACCTTCCGAGGCAGTCGAGCATTAAACCTTCCCCTGTTTGATATTGGGGGCAAATAAAAAGGATTTGGTTTATTCTACGCTTAAGCGTTTCTTTGACAAATAAGAAAGGTGCATATAGAAGGCCGAAGATAGAAATGTGACGAAAATGGCAGAGAAGAAAAAAAATAAAGTAGAGATACTCAATAGAAAAGCCAAACATGAGTTTCACTTTATTGATACTTATGAAGCAGGCTTGGTATTACTAGGGACGGAGATCAAGTCCATTCGTAGCAATAATGCTAATCTCCGAGACGCCTATTGTTTCTTCAAAAAAGGAGAACTGTACATAAAGAATATGTTTATTGCTGAGTACAATTTCGGCAATATCTTCAATCACGAAACCCGCCGCACCCGCAAGCTCTTAATGCGTCGGCAGGAGCTCAAAAAATTGGAGAAAAAGATCAAAGAGCGAGGATACACTCTCATTCCCTACCGCCTCTACCTTACCGAACGGGGTTTCGCTAAAGTGGAAATTGCCCTAGCTCAGGGTAAAAAATCACATGATAAGCGCCAATCCATCAAGGATAAGGACATGAAGCGCGATATGGCTCGGATGAAAAAAATTAGGTTGTAGTCGCAGGCCAAATGAGAATAGGGCAGTCGAAATTTCGACTGCCCTATTCTCATTTGCTAAGCATTCAATCTTGATTGCTAGTGATCAGGAGTACTGCCGACGGCTGATCCTCTAGACAACCTGTGCTTGTTGCCCATGTTCGATAGGCATTTCGACCTTTCCCAACTCCTTAAAGAGCCCAATAAAGTAACCTTGAGTTATGTGTGCCTTTTCTTGATACTCTTCACCTTCCATCAATAAATTATGCAGTTTCGGTAAATTGTAGAAAGGTACAGCGGGATACAGATGGTGCTCTAGGTGATAGCCTACATTATGTGGAGACAACAGGAATTGTTCCAGCAAATTGGTCTTCACTGTACGGGTAGACGTAAGTAGGTGGTCATAAGATAGCTCACCAAAATGCTCCGCTACACTACGGATATACTGGAACATAAAAAAGGTAGAGAGATAAGGGACGACCCAAAATAAGCCGTAGTAAGCCCATCCATTGAACACTGTAAGTAGTGCGAAAAGTGAGAGCATAAAGATCAAAGAGGCCCGGTTTTTCTTACCCTTTGCCTTGTTCTCTTTTGCTTCTTTGGATACAGAAAATCGCTTCAAGAACCAGATGGCATCTTTGATTCCTTGTACCAAAGTGAAATAGGACAAAATGGTCAACAAGAAGGCCTGCTTTGTTTTGGGAAAGGTAAAGCTCTTCTTGCCCAATTTGGATACCCAATCAGGATCGTCTTCGGTATTCAAGTGTCTGTGATGGCGCATGTGGTTTTGTCGGTACACCTCAATCGAACTGAATAGAGGATACATGATCAGCAAATTGGTTAGCCGATCATTCCATTTTCTGTTTTTCAAGAAACGATAGTGAGAAGCATCATGCATGAGTATGGTTAGCGCATGCATACGAGCTCCAATGACCAAAATAGCCACGATATAGGTATACCAAGTGAAGTAATAACTGCAAGCAATAATAGCAGCTGCGATAATTAGCCAATCCAAAGCTATGGCTGAGGCGTGGCGGAAAACGCTTGTCTTAAATAATGGTTTTAGGTCTGTAGGCTTTACGCTGAGGCTAAGATCATTTGCATCGTTATGTGTCATGCTTATTTGATTTGATGATGGAGAACTTTTTTTCTACAATTTGCTCCATCAAAGGCATGAAAACGATAGCTAGACGGTACTAGGCCTACTTGTGCGGGTAACAGGTTATTGGGGAAGGGTAAGTGGTAAAGGGGAAATTAACGTGATTGAATCATCCCAAATCACCCCTTTTTTCTTTATTCTCCGGTACTTTCCTCAACTACAGGTACTTCCCCTTGGGCATTTAAACTCCAGTCGTAGGGAATGTATTTGACTTTGGCTTTTGGAGAGACTTCGATCGGACCATAGGTATTCACAAAGTCAAGAATATTATCGTATTTCCTAAAGTCCATTCGGTACCAGGACAGAATCTTGGATAATTGCACTGCATCTCTATTAATGATGTTTTTGGTGGGATCGGCTAAGAAATCCCGAGCAGCTTGATCCAATTGCTGATCTAGCTTATCGCCGGTAAAGGCCGCATTCAGCAATTTGGGGCAGGAGTAGGAGGCGCAATTCACGGCGAAATGAATGCGCGGGTCTTTGAATTTTGGACGAATAATTCCATGCTCGATATTATTGAGATCATAGGTGGCATCTTCAATCTGGATGAATTTGATGTCCCAGACCGTATTGACAAAAGGAATACCCTTCTTGATATCCTTAATACTGGCTACGGGGTAGTGATTCATGATCAATTTGACCGTAAACGCATTGTAGGCATTGATCCAATAGGCCAACCGGTCCTTTTTTGACCAGTGCTGTTCATTGGGGTGATTGTTCGATAAAAGCGTTAAACAGTCATTGAAGCGAACACTATCCCGCAGGAAGCCTTCGTAATCTACGAAACCTGCCTCATTGACGTGTTGTCGCAGTAAAGAATCCCAGATGGCATGACTTACGGGTTTGGAAGCTGAGGCATAATCTGCTACTTTGCAGCCCGAGATGCACAATAACAGTAGCATACTAGCCAAGAGGAGTATACTTGCAAGTTTTTTCATTGTTGATGTTTTTAGCTTGGTGTGTTGGTTGACCATTTATGTGGGTACAAGTCAACTGTATTGCTACTTTGGCACACCTTGGACTGAATTAATTTGATTAACGGAAAAATTTATTATTGGTTAAAACCTGAAGTACTAAATATGTAGCTACTGTCTTGATCAGGACGCTAAGCACTTATGAATGCACAATTCATCCATACAGATAAAGGCCGAATACACTTTCTATCCTGGGGGCAGGGTGATCGCCTGATCATTGCCTTCCCGGGCTTTTCCAACTCTGCTGCTCTCTTCGAACCTATTGGAACTGCCTTACAAGAACAATGCACTGTCGTAGCTCTTGATCTCCCATTCCACGGCAGAACACAATGGCAGGCTGAGCAATACACACGAGCCGATGTCCAGGATTGGATTCAAGCTATTTTGACCCAATTTCAAAAAAACCACTTTGAATGGATGGGCTTTAGCTTAGGCGGAAGGATCATTCTATCTATGGTAGAATTTTTCCCTCAAGAATTAAGGGCCATCCACCTAATAGCTCCCGATGGGCTGGCGACCTATCGCACCTTTTATCCTAGCCTGGTCCCCCAGTTTGTTCGCCGGGGCTTATTGCAATCGATTTCTCGTCATCCAGAAAAATGGCTCCGCTTAGCTCAGCGCCTGCACGATTGGCGTTTACTGGATCATTTCAGCCTGATCTATATTGAAAAGCAACTTAGAACCTCCATCCAAACGGATCGCCTTTTCAAGACCTGGCTCTCTTTGCCCAATTTCCCGGTGTCTGCCCGTCATTCTCGTCGAATACTACTGCAACGGAAGCTGCCCTTTTCTTTGAGTCTCGGTCGTCGCGATAAATTTATCCATACAGCTGCCATCAGGAAGTGGGCGAAACCGATTCCTCATACACAGCTACATCTGTTTGATCAAGGGCATCAATTGGTTAATCAAGAGTTAGGCGTTTATTTTCAGCAGCTTCTGAATGAGGATTAAAGCCTTCTCAAAGCCTCTTTAATTTCCGTTTCCACGATTGGCCCGAGTTCAAAAGCCGCTGCATGAGCTGCTTTTAATAAAGTCTTAGCTTTTTTAATATGCCCACTGTCTCTGCAGATCATACCTGCTAAGTAAAGGGCCTCTGGCTCTTCCGTTTGTCCCAGTACTTTTTCCTCCAGCAGTTGGATGGCTGCCTCCTTTGCTCCAAGCTTGTGCAAGTATTGGGCTCTCAGTGCATAGGATACGGGGTGCGCCCGCTGCTCAATTTCGGCTTCGGTCCTAACATCATTTTCCTGAAGCTTTCCTTTGTCCAACTCTAGCTGCGCGATGGGCCGTGTATATAAAAAGCCATATACCTCCTGCTTGGCTCGATCTAGAAATCGTTTTTTATAAGCTTCCGCCTGTTGGAATTCCTGTTGGTAGGTGGCGATATCTGCCAACAATAGATCATTTGCAGGAATGTCTTTTAGCGACTGCAGGAATTCTATGATTTCCTTAGCAAGACTAGGTGCTTTATCATGAGAAAAAGCGATCCAAGCAATGCCCTTTAAGGCGTGTAACTCTGCCGGATTGAACTGTAGGGATTGCAAAAAAGTGGTATAAGAGCGCTGTATTTTTCCTTGATGACCATACATGTCCGCCAAATTGGCCAAGGACCAGCTAATTAGGCTGGAATCCCCTGAGGCCTTGGCTCGATTCACTGCTTTTTCCATCCAATGAATGGCCTCATCTAATTGCCCTAGCTCGTCTTGAAGTTTGACTTGCCTAGTGAGGTATTCAAAGCTATACTGATTGCCTAGTCCATTAAGCAGTCCGAGGGCTTCATATCGATGGCCGCGTTCCAGCAATATGTCGACTTTGATTAAACTGGATTGATATCTTTTTTCTCCAATAGCGAAAGCTTGGTTGGCATAGTAGTCCGCTTTGGCGAATTCATGGCCTGTGATCGCGTTTTGGGCTAAACTTTGCCAGTGTGTTACGGTATTGGGGAAACGCTTCGCTAGATCCAGGAATAAGCTATCGGATAGTCGTAAATAACGAACCTCACCGGATAAGCGAAAGTATTGAGCCTGTAAGCTGGCTAGCTTCTGCTGATATACACTATGAGAAGGTTGACTCTCCAGACGCTTTGTCCAAAAATCCAACTGTTCTGATAATTGAGATTGCTCATAACTGAAGTGTTCTACTTGTAAGTATTGTTCCACCACTTCGTGCTGAACGATGGGACTCGTAGGACTGTAATACCACAGTCCGATTAAGCTTACTCCAGCAATCAGGAAGAATAATTTTTTCATGGTGTTTGGAATGTGGATGGAGTAAAGGCAGGGCCAAATACTTAGGCATTGGCCCTGCGGATTGTTCATGAGAGAAATGCTAGGATTTCTTTTGTGGATTGACTAGTGTGGACTAGCCAAATAAGGGAATGTATTCAAGAATGCCTTGTCGTTAGCATCTACATTATCATCTGTCAAACCAGGGTTAGCCGTACCGTCAGGTCCGCCAAAAATGAGCAGCAATTCAACAGAAATCACATCATCATCTAATCTACGGCCAGTCAGTACGTTCGTACCGTCGAAGAAGGTTGTTGGCTGCTGCGTCGCTACAGTCAGTACATCCGTCGCAAGGATATTGGTGAAAGTCGCAGCATCTAAACCAAGTGCATTGCTGGTATAATTGGGATTTAGAGCCAATAATCGGCTGTTGAACTTGCTGGAAAAGGCCGCCCCTTGCTGTGCAGGGGGAGTGACATTGAACACATCTTTGTCATCACTTGATACGAAAACCGTATTGATGGCTGGTCGAGCCATTTGATCTTCCAATTGGAATAGAAAGTTCTCAATGGGATTGAAATCGTCGTCTTTTTCGCAGCTACTGAGGAATAATGCACCAAGCATCAGCCCTAGTAGCAAATATCTTTTTGGATTTTTCATGTTACTATGGATTAAGAATTTACATCACAGAGATAGCTCATCCAGGCTTACTCTTGTACCGTAAGCGTACTGTCTGTGTTTTGAATAAATGAATTAAGGAAAAAAGGGGAGGGGAGACTAGATCTTTCTTTTGGCCTCTACCCAAGTGTTTAAGGTGGTCGCAGAACCCAACATGGATTTGGGAACTTCTACTACTACAGAAAGGACATTGGTGCCAGCAAAGGTATCAGTGCCTGGGTTTTTAAAACCAGTGGCATTTCCGGCTAGGACTTCATTGAATTGAGCAAAGTCGAAGAAGAAAGGATCATCTCTAGGTCCGGCAAAGACTTTAATGCCTCCATTTGTCCCTACATTAATGGCTTGGTTGTAGGCGCTAATGTTTGTTTCTGTTAAGGTTGCCCCAGTTTCTATTGCACTAATGGTGCCTTTTTGAGAGGGAGTCACAGGACCATACACTTGTAACTTTTCATTTTGGAATAAGGCCTGAATAACAAGGTCTTCCTGATTGTCTCCGGTGTTGTCGATGTTAAACTCCACCATCACCTGCTCATCAAATTTAGCAGTGCTAGTAGCGGTGGGATCTAACAAGCCTTGCAGATTGCAGACAAACACTAGATTGTCTGGGTTTTCTGGACTCTCAAAAGCAAAGTAATCAGTGATGTCACTGGTCGTTGAGGTTACAGCAGGCGCGTCAATGTGATCGGCAGCCCACACGATTCCTACAGAAGTGGCGATGATCACCAGCATTGTAAGAAATAGATTTTTGTTTTTCATGATTACGAATTTCAACATGTTATTTAATGTTCAACTGTAGTTACGGAGACAGTTGGATTATCGGTTTTAGAAAAACGATATTTTTTTGCTGATATTCGGGAGTGATCGGCGGAGCGCTAGTGCTGCCGTGTGTTTTCAGGTCCAGCTAATAATGAAACAAAACTTCTGCTTTCCATTACTTTCAGTAGTTTTATTACTACTGCATCCTTTCCTTTTGTTAGCGCAAGAGGAGGATAGTCTGCAGCTGAAGAAAGGCTTTGTACAGAAAAGTAGTTTTATCGCACTACCCATCGTCTTTTATACTCCAGAGACGCGTTTGGGGGGTGGGGCAGCTGCTTTGTACACCTTCCGCTTCGCTGGAGAATCCATGGAATCCCGGCCTTCACAATTGCAGCTCGGCTTGGCCTACACGCAGGAACAGCAGATTCTTTCTTACCTCCCTTTTGACCTTTATTCCCAAAATGAAAAATGGTATTTCTCTGGAGAACTCGGCTACTACCGATATGTCTATCGCTTCTTCGGCTTGGGAAATGAAACTCCTACCGAGAGTGAAACCTTTGAGGCTACCTATCCACGGCTGCAACTAAATGCGCAGTATATGGTGCGACCCCGCTTGTACCTAGGAGCCTGGTATTGGATGGACGACTATCGGATTACAGAAAGGGAAGCTGAGGGAGCTTTGAGCACTTCAGCAATCCCTGGACAAGAAGGTGGTTTGATTTCTGGCCTAGGCTTAATCGCCAACTATGATAGCCGAGATCATATATTTTATCCGACGGGAGGCCAGCGATTCCAATTTCGGACCTTTTTTAATCGGAAGCTATTAGGAAGCCGGTATAACTTCGACCGCTATACCCTGGATTGGAGTTATTACTTTCCGGTAGGTAAGGGGGTATTAGCCTCCAACTTGGTGGGGGAATTTTTGTCTGGAGAAGTCCCTTTTCAGCAACTCGCCCTAATTGGTGGCCCGAAGCGAATGCGTGGTTTTTTTGAAGGTAGATTTCGGGATAAGACCTTATGGATGCTCCAAGCCGAATATCGACGGGTGATTAAGGGGATTTTTGGATTGGCAGTATTCGGAGGAATGGGAAATGTCGCAGCACAAGCCTCAACTTTATTCAATGAGCAGGTGCATCTGGCCTATGGTTTAGGGTTGAGAATAAGGCTAAGTAAGCAGGATAAAATCAATCTTCGTGTAGATTTAGGATGGAATGAAGAGGGGAGTCTTTCCCCTTACTTAACAGTGGCTGAAGCATTTTGACGTACAGGATGGCCTCCAAAACCGATCTGCACAATAAGCCCGTATCTAAAAGTGGACCTAAGACCTAAGGATGAACTTAAATAGTATAAGCATTATTATCCCTACACTTAACGAAGAAGAGCGTATCGGGCAACTCGTCACGCATCTACGAGCACTATCACATCAAACTTTTTTACGGGAAATTATTGTTTCTGACGGGGGTAGTGCCGACAAAACCTGCGAATTAGCAAGTGCGGCCGGTGCCCAATTACTCCATGCTCCCTGTCCTAGCCGGGCTACCCAAATGAATTATGGCGCCCAGCAAGCACAAGGCGATATTCTTTACTTCGTACATGCAGATGCACTCCCGCCTAAAGATTGTCTTAGAAATATCATAGAAGCGGTGCAGGCAGGGCACCAATTGGGTTGCTTTTCTTACGATTTTGACTCCGACTCAAGTTTGCTGAAAATTAATGCTTACATGACTCAGTTTGATGCCATTACCAGTGGCGGCGGAGATCAAACGCTTTTTTTACCGAAGGAAACCTTTGAAGCCTTGGGGCGATTTAATGAGGAACTACCTATCATGGAAGATTTTGACTTTGTCTGGCGAGCAAAGCAGCAGTACCCGCTTCATTTTGTGAAAAATCCTGTACTAGTCTCCGCTCGTAAATACGAGAAGAACAGCTATCTGAAAGTACAGATCGTGAATGGCATTACTTTTACCCTCTTTCGCAGAGGCTACTGCCCATTCAAACTAGCCAAATGGTATAAACGTGTGCTAAGTTAAAGAAGTGAATATTGTTACTAGAGCTTCACTCGCATACCAAAGATCAAGCGCATAGTATTGATCTTATCTTGGAAGGGACCTACTCCACCGTTATCAACTAGATATAAAACCGTGTGTTGATACTGTGGTTGGGCAAATAAGCTGGTACGGTGGCTGATGTAGCGCTCCAAACCAATTCCCAAGTTCGCTGTGAAGAAAGTGTTCTGTTCAAAGGCGCCTCCCTGCAACAATCCTTTCGTAAACGCGGATTTCTCTACGCCTGCCTTGGTGTTGTTGTTGTTGGGTGGAATGGGTGCTGCGAAGTTGCTAGGTGGACCAACAGGTTGGGGACGAGTAGGACTTTTCAGGAAGTAATCGGCCTGCATCACCGTGTGCATACTAACACCGACCGTATAGTAGAAACGCCATTTGCCATTGGGAATGAAGTGATGGCGGAAATTCAAAGGAATAGAGACCATGTCATATTCGAAGGACTTCAATTCTTCGCCAGAGATTCCATTCGATAAGCTATAGTCTATTTCTGATAAAGGCAAAGGCAAATATTTCTTAGCGGAATAGATCAGACCTGATTCCATCTCCCACTTCTTATTACCCCAGCTAAAGGTAATCCCTCCACTGTAGCCTAGTGCATAGCGATCCAATTCATGTCTCTTTCCGTCAATAAAGGTTGGCGGGGTGATGACGCGATTGTAATCACTTGATCCTTGTACGCCAAAGCGAACAAAGCGTTCACGAGGGCTAGGAGTGACCTCAGCTATTGCTTCCAAATCTTCTGTGTAAGGCGAGATCATTAAGCCAGGTACCGGCGTTAAAGCTGCCCAAAGGTTTAGGTCAAGCCCCGCTTTATCGTCGCTGAGGTTCGCTTTGCTAATGGGGCTGTTGCTGATCGAACTAGGATGTAAAGGACTTTGATGTTCGGGCAACAAGGCATTCAACTCTTGTGCGAGCAGAGATGGCTTTTGCAAGGAAGACAACAAAGAGAATGTGTTTTGTTCGGGCTGAACTACATCTGTCATCGCTTCCTTACGCGCTGAAGGAGGTGATCCTCCAGCAGCGATTGGCATCGTAGCCGCCCTTGCTTTCGGAGCAATTTGTCCTTTCGTAGGACGTTTTGCAGAATTACTTTCTGCTATATTAACTGTAGGAAGATCGCCTGCTTGAATACCTTCCGTTTTAGAGGCACGTTTACTAGACTCACTCGTAGCAATGTCTTGTCCAGTAGAATTACTGATGCTCGTAGTGGTTTCCTTAATTTCAATATCAGATGCTATCGCAGGCGTTCCTAGAGGGACTTTCTTATCTTTTAGGCTTGTATTTTCAGGGTAATAATTAACGAAGAGTGCAATTAGAAGTAGGAAGAGAGAAAGTTCGAGAGATTTATAACGAATGATTTTATTAACAAATCGGTATTCTTCGTTCAGGCGGGTTTCGAGTTTATTCCAATGGGCAGGCTCAAAAGGCGCCTCCATTTGGCTCATTTTCTCAAATACAACAGCTTCCATCAACTTCTCGTCAGCAGCTGCGGTACCTTCTTCCTCCTTAGACAACCGGTCTGCTAGGAGGTCCCAGCCCTCAGGCTGGCCTTCCGCCTCCACGTTCTGCATCCGGCCGCGGATAAACTCATCAAAATCGTGTTTACTCTTCATATCCGTAGAATCTCGAACTCAAAATGGCTTTTAGTTTCATTCTGGCTTTTACAAGGTTGGACCGCGAAGTACTTTCAGTGATGTTAAGTTTCTCGGCGATCTCCTTGTGGGAATATCCTTCAATCACATAGAGATTAAAGACTGTGCGGTAAGCTGTTGATAACTGCTGGATAGATTCCAGGATTTCCTTTTCAGTACATTGACTGATGGCATCCGCTTCAACAGCGCTGATATCAAAAGCTTGCTCAATATTTTCTGTTCGGCGTCGAATGTTTTTGCGACAATAATCAATCGAGGTGTTGACCATGATTCGTCGCATCCAGGCGATTAGCGAAGTTCCGGGTTGGTATTTATGGATGTTGCGGAAAACCTTGATGAAACCCTCGTGCAAAATATCCAAGGCATCATGCTCATTATTCGCGTATCGAAGGCATACCCCCATCAGCTTACTGTAATATTCTTCGTACAGTAGCTTCTGCGCCCAACGCTCTTTTCGAATGCAGGCTTTGATGAGGTCTCTCTCTTCGTTACCTAAAGGCAAAGCAATATCCATATTGGTCCTATTGGCTAAGTTAGGCGAATTGGACAAAAATTACAACTAGGGTTGGAACTGCCAATAACAAATGACGCTAGCTTTACAACGATTGAGCACCTAAATCTGCTGCCAACAAGCTTCGGAAGGGGGTAAAATTTAACATATTTTGTCTGAGACTCACACAAATTGTTGGGTGGCTGAGCTGTTTGTGGCGAAGTTCTCACGCCCAAAGAAGCGACAAAAGGGCCAAATTGATGATTTTTGGAAACAAAAAATGTTATTTATTGAGGAATTAAATTTTTTGTTTTAAGTCCCTTTTTTGTATTTTCGCTCAATTAATTGATATTGGCGGCAATTGAAAACGGACAAATGAGTATAGATAAAGTCGAGCCCACCCCAAACGGACAAGAGCAAGAACAAGTCATTAGCTTAAATGGTATGTACCAGGATTATTTCCTGGATTATGCCTCCTACGTTATTCTAGAGCGTGCTGTACCGGCCATCGGAGATGGTCTGAAACCTGTACAGCGACGTATATTTCATGCCATGAAAGAAATGGATGATGGTCGCTACAATAAAGTAGCGAACGTCATTGGTCAAACGATGCAATATCACCCACATGGCGATGCTGCCATCGGGGATGCTATGGTCAACTTGGGCCAGAAGGATTTGATGATCGATTGTCAAGGAAACTGGGGAGATCCAAGAACGGGTGACCGGGCTGCAGCTTCTCGTTATATAGAGGCTCGATTGACCAAGTTTGCCCTGGAAGTCGCTTTCAATCCACAAACTACGGAATGGCAAATTTCCTATGATGGTCGAAAGAAGGAGCCCATCAACTTGCCGATGAAGTTTCCATTGGTGCTGGCACAAGGAGCTGAGGGTATTGCCGTAGGCCTTTCCACCAAAATCCTCCCACATAATTTTATCGAGTTAATCAAGGCTTCCATTAAGATTCTGGAGGATAAAAAAGTGAAAATCTATCCAGACTTTTTGACGGGCGGGTTTGTTGATGTGAGTGACTACCGCGGCGGGAAGAGAGGCGGCAAAATTAAGGTGCGAGCCAAAATAGAGGCTGTAGATAAAAAGATATTGGTGATCAAGGATTTGCCTTACGGTGAAACGACCTCCAGTCTGATCGATGATATCATAAAGGCGAATGATAAGGGGAAGATTAAGATAAAAAAGGTTGTTGATAATACAGCGAAAGATGTAGAGATACAGGTAGAGTTGGCCACTGGGATTTCTCCTGAGGTCACCATTGATGCGCTGTATGCTTTTACAAAGTGTGAAAAATCCATCTCACCGAATGCTTGTATCATCATTGATAATAAGCCACACTTTGTCACTGTCGAAGAGATCCTGCGGTTCAATACTTTTAAGACCAAAGACCTGCTACGACAAGAGCTGGAGATTGAAAAAGCCGCGCTGGAGGAAAAACTACATTTCGCCAGTCTGGAAAAGATCTTTATTGAAAATCGTATCTACCGAGAGATTGAGGAATGTGAGACTTGGGAGGCTGTAATCGAGACCATCGATCGCGAATTACAGAAGTATGTGGTG
This sequence comes from Saprospiraceae bacterium, assembly GCA_019634045.1. Taxonomy (GTDB): domain Bacteria; phylum Bacteroidota; class Bacteroidia; order Chitinophagales; family Saprospiraceae; genus DT-111. The sequence continues at coordinate 2,135 of JAHQWA010000430.1, read as the reverse complement.
GGGCCGAGTGGGAAACCAAAAGCTAGTGACAAGAGGGTGCGTTTGCTGAGAGATGTTTCAGAGGAAGATATTGTCCGGCTGACAGAAATTAAGATCAAGCGGATCTCCAAGTTCAACGCTTTCAAAGCGGATGAGCAGATTGCTAAGTTGGAGGAGGCGCTCACGGAAGTCAAGCACCACCTAGCCCATCTAACGGAGTATACGATCTCATACTATACAAGATTATTAGAGAAATACGGGAAAGGAAAAGAGCGTAAGACGGAGATCACGACCTTTGATACGATCAAGAGAGCATTAGTAGTGGCAAATAACGCCAAACTCTACGTTAATAAAACCGATGGATTCATTGGTACTTCCCTAAAGAAGGATGAATTTGTTTGCGATTGTTCAGATATAGATGATATCATTGTTTTTAAGAAGGATGCTTCTTTTCAGGTCGTTAAAATTGACTCAAAAGTATTTGTTGGCAAGGGGATTATACATGTGGCGGTATGGAAGAAAGGAGATGAAAGGACGACCTACAACATGATCTACTTAAATAGCAAGAATGGGCGTACCATGGCGAAGCGTTTCAATGTGAAAAGCATCACCAGAACAACGAGTTATCCTCCTGCTAAAGGCCTGGTCAAGTCAAAACTACTTTACTTCTCAGCTAACCTAAATGGCGAAGCGGAGATTGTTCACGTCCAACTGACGCAAGGTAGCAAGGCTAGAAAGAAGATGTTCGATTTTGACTTTAGTACGATCGATATCAAGGGGAGAGGGGCTGCAGGGAATATATTGACACGTTATCCTGTGCGGAAGATTACCCTGAAAGAAGCAGGCAAATCCACTTTAGGAGCGATTAAGGTCTGGATGGATGAGGTGAGTGGCCGCTTGAATACTTCGGATCGAGGTATTTATCTAGGGGCTTTTGACACAGGCGACAACTTATTGGTAATCTACAAATCTGGCGAATATCAGGTACTTGAGTTAGATATTCAGAAGAAGTTCGATGCAAATGATGTGGTGCATATTGGTAAACTTGCACCGGATACCGTGATTAGTGCGGTATATTTTGAAGGGAGTAAAAAATGGACGATGATCAAACGTTTCAAAATTGAAACGAATAAGGTAGGGCAGTCCTTTCCTTTCCTTTCCGATCATACCAATACCAAGCTATATTTTGCTTCCATCCACGAGAAGCCGAAGTTACACTATGCTTTCCGCGTCAAAGGAGGCAAGGAAGAAGGCACCGTCGACATTGCCGAATTCATCGACGTTAAAGGATGGAAAGCACTGGGCAATAAATTGATTGACAAGAAGATTTCCAGCTTCAAAGATCTGACCGAAAAACCTAAAGAACCAAAGGCTAAGGCTGATGGCAAAAAGCTATCCGCTGGCGACACCATCGACTTTGACGTCGAAGGCAATGGCCAGACCAAAATGTTCTAATTCCCGTATATTTTTCCATTGATCATCTGCTTTTTTGGGTGGGTAACAGGTATTGAGGAGCCTGTTGTCTCTTGTTTTTCTGAGGTCAAACATATAGCTTTTTCGTTTTGAAATTGATGGCCACTTGATGGGCTTCAAAGAACGGAAAGCCCATATTTATGGATATTTCTTGCTTTGTCAAGTACTGAGGAGCGGATGAATGCTTGCTTAAGGTTATCACATGCAAAAGGCGGGAATAGAAGTGACCCTTTTAGTCCGTGCATCCAATATTGCGATCGGTAAGCCTAATTCTCATTTACTCTATACAGCCTTAGCTTGGCCTCCATCTATTCTTTATAGCCTCTAGTATTGCCGGTCTTGAATACACAGGTTCCTTCACCAATAGGACAGATTCATTTAGCTATTTAGAGTTCGACTTATGTTGAGGGTCGACAATTAAATTATTTTACATACATTTATAGAATAAATAGAAACTACAATGAAAGGAACTAATCTAGGTGAGTTTGAGGAGCTGGTTTTGTTGACGATTGCGGCTTTAACGACAGAGGCCTATAGTGTAGCTATTTGTGACCACTTGACACAGCATACAGGCCGGACCGTGAAACTAGGGATGGTCCATGCCGTCCTGAATCGGTTGGAGACTAAGGGGTTTCTCAAAAGTACTTTGGGGGAGCCAACAAAGGAAAGAGGAGGGAGGCGGA
>JAHQWA010000429.1 GCA_019634045.1 Saprospiraceae bacterium | reverse complement strand
GTGAAATATCTCCCAGGTCCTCGGCATGTAATATCAAAAAATTATCTCCATCTAAAACTTCAACGGGACTCCATTTACGCTTGTCCACGCGATAGTTGTCTAAGATCTTCTTCCCATTCAATAATAGCGTTACAAAGTCCCCATCGACAGTGCCATTGTCCCATGCTTTAATCCGCAGTTTTTTGCTCTGTACCTGAATGACCTTGTCAATCTTGACCTTGCGCTGAAATTTGGCCTGATAAGGATCAAATTCTTGCTTGGCCCGCTGCCGATTCACCGGCTTGAGGATAGGGCGTTCCAGGTGCATACGGCCGGGGGCACAAGGGCCTGATTCGTCGGTATGCCCTTCAATATGGCCGGACCAATCCCCATCTAGCAGGTACTTCCCTTCTACCTTGGTGAGGTATAGTTCAGCATACTTAATGCACCAGGGCCACTTGGTATCTGTCTTCTCTGCTACTTCACTTTCGATGAGTCGTAAATGCGCAGCCTCTGTCAGGGTATCCCATTCCAAGGCCATATTAGCGGTGCCGCCGTTGCCCTCTGACACGATCGTGGAAACGCCGGTTCCATCGGGCTTTAACATGATTTCGAAGAAAAAGCCATAGGGTCGATCCGATTGAGAAAGATGCCCCGTCCAACGGCCTGCGTAGGTAAACGGCTTCTCTTCACCTCCTTCATCGGCGCCGGGTCTCGCCAAATAAACCTTTCCTGGTGTACAGCCATCAGCCTTCCAGCTACCGAAATAAGCTCCGCTGCCATTGGATTGCAATGTCATGTACTTAAAGCACCATTTGGGCTTTTCTGGTTCTATTTGTTCAACTTCCTGAATAACTAATTTGTCGCCTTGCCGCACACCAGAGAGGACAAATCGGGCCTGTACCTTGCCTTCATTCAAACTTGAAAATGCTACCCCACTAATTCCATCCCCATTTTGGGAAATATTGATTTCGTAGTAAAAAGTATCTTGTTTGCCGTCTTGGCTCAACCACCCCACCCACTTACCATCTATTTCCTGAGCCACCAAGCCGAGGGGCAAGATGAATATTGAAAACCAAAGCAATTTTTTCCTCATAATCATAAAGATACTAGTCGATTTACTAAAAATGGGGGGTAAAAAGGTTAAAAACCACATCAAAATGTGGTTTGACCCCCATGCTTAAATGATTACATTTGTAATGCCTTTTAGGACAATAGTAAGTTCTCCGGAACAAGCTATTGATTAAAAGGGGGACTTTAACACACAAATACTGATGCAAGAATTTGCCTGGCTCTTCGGCCAGGCTCTTTTTTTGGGCACTGAAGTCGTTTCACTGTCCGAATCTCGATGCTAAGTGACTTATCTCCGTTTCGGATCGAATCTTTTCTTTCGTCAAATTCACATAGGTTTTCGAGAATATTCATTTTTTTCCTAAATTTGTCCTGGTACAAGCGACGACCATTTACTAGGTAAACATATTCAGTTCAGAAGCTTCCCAAAAATTACCTCTAAACCACCGTTACCCAACAATTAGGCACAATATTTGTACCACACTCAAACAGATCCTGGTCTCACTAAAGGTTCCCTCGTCAAAAAATAAAACTAAACTCATGATTGTGCATGAGTTGGACTCCAATACGAGTTTCCCACATTCCCTTAAGGTATATTAAGCGTAACCCAAGCATAGCTATATAAAGATTTTGCTTCACTGAAGCAAAGCAAGTCGTACTTAAATCGGTTTTCGGTTGCCTGGCTACCTTTGGGTAGTCGGGCTTCCTTTATTGTAGTGAAGTGAGAAAAAAAGGTAGTGAAGCGGTTTCTATGCTGCTTGAATGCTCCCAATCCTGCAGTGAACCCACCCCAATTCCAGGAAGTCCTACTCCATTTTGGCCTACCTTTGTCCTCGAAATTCACTCTTATGCGCGTACTATTCTTGCTCTGCTGCCTCGTCTGGCTTCCCTTTAGGGGCTCCACTCAGCTATCTACTACCGATAGCTTACGGCAGGTATTGGATACGGCGCAATACATCCCCAACCAAATCAGTACGCTCACTTCCCTATGTTTTCAACTTCGACATCAACATCCCGATAGCGCTATCGCCTACGGACATCAGGCCTTGGCACTAGCCTTAGAGCACGAGCTTCCATACCATCAGGCATATGCCCTATCACGCCTAGGTTTACTTTCAACGATCAAAGGGAATTTTGAGCAAGCACAAAAAGAACTTAGCGAAAGCTTAAGCCTCTTCACCTCGATAGGAGATTCTATCAAAATGGCCGATGCGTATCAAGGGCTGGGCAATGTCTACCGGCGTTCTGGGCAATTGGCGAAAGCGCTAGAAGCACACCTCACTTGCAAAAAAATCAGAGAGGAAGGCGGCGGCTCTCCGCAAATCATCGGTTGGGCCTGCCACAACATTGGATCGGTTTTCCTAGCTACGAAGGAGTGGGATAGAGCGCTAACTTACTTTGAACAAGCTCTTGAGCATTACGATGGCCTTGACAACTATTATGATCAAGCTACCACCCTCAACAATGTTTTTGTGGTACACTATCGGCAGGGCAACTACGAGGCTGCCTTACAGTATATCGAAAAAGCTCGCGTTATTTTCCAACAACAAGGACAGCTCCTCCGAGAAAGTACTTCTCTGATCAACATCGGCGAGCTTTTAACAAAACTCAAACGTCCAGCGGAAGCACAACGAAAATTAGAACGGGCAATTATGCTCCTTGAGCAAATGAAAGACAGTACCTATCTTACCATGGCGCTCAATACCTTAGGACATCTGCATCATGATCAAGACCGGCACCTGAAAGCACTGGAGTATTTTCAAAGAAGCCTAACCCTAGCTCAAGCAAAGAACGACATCCACAGCATGATGGAGGTACATGAATCTTTAGCAGAAGAGTTAAGTGAACTAAACAGGTACGAGGAAGCCTTGGCTCATTTCAAAGCCTTTGCGGGATGGAAGGACAGCCTTGATGTCCTCGCTTCTCAAAAAGAATTAAACGCCATTAAAGCAGAGCTCGAGCTGACGCAGGTAGAACAAGAGAATGAACGTTTGCGCTTAGATCAAAATCGGATTACCAGTGAACGAAAATGGCTAATCCTCGGCCTAATCCTTTTCCTGCTCACCGCTATCGTAGGAGGTTTTGCGTGGATCAATCGCAAACGCGCTTTTTCCCGCTTGCAACATCAAAAAGAAGAAATAGAACAATTGTTAGCCGAGAAGGATAAGTTATACGAAAAATTAAAAAATGCTCAGCTACAATTGATCCAGTCAGAAAAAATGGCCTCCATTGGCCAATTAACAGCTGGTGTGGCACATGAACTTAATAACCCTATCGGATTTGTATCGGCTAATGCGGTGGCCTTACAGCAGGATGTACAGGATCTGCAGCAGTTTCTGGGAGTAGCCAAGGTATTTAATGCCAAACCCTCAGAAGAAAATCGGCAAGCACTACTTGATACCTACCAAGAAATGGATATTGGGTTTCTAGATCAGGAAATACAATCCCTAATTGAAAGTATTATCAGGGGTACTTCTCGCACCCGCGACATCGTCACCAGCCTACGAACTTTCTCTCGCAATACAACGGAAGTTTTTGCCTTGAGTGACATCCACGAAGGCCTGGAATCCACCCTAACTATCCTTAATAGTGCCATGGGTAATCAAATTGAGTTGATCAGAGACTATGGAGAGGTCCCACCGGTGCGTTGTCAAATCACGAAGCTGAATCAAGTTTTCTTGAATCTTATCAACAACGCGATTCAAGCTATCGATGACGAAGGTAAAATCCAGATCCAGACGCGGCAGATTGATGACAAAGTCCGGATTCGTATCTGCGATACCGGGAAGGGAATGTCGGAATCGGTCCGCAAGCGCATCTTTGAGCCCTTCTTTACAACCAAAGAAATCGGTGCTGGAACAGGCCTAGGCCTTTCTATTAGCTACGGAATTATTGAACAGCACAAGGGTACCATTAGTGCCCGAAGTAGAGAAGGGAAAGGGACCACCTTAGAGATTTGGTTGCCGATTGGTGACGATCGGGACTAAGGTCTCTACTCTTCTTAAAAAACGCTTCTTAGCTTGACTCTGAACTTGAAATTCTCCACTTTGTATCTTATGAAAACTCCTTTCCCTACCATATGCCTACTGGGCATTGCTTCGTTGCTGGCCCCTTCGCTTAGTTTTGGCCAATGCGATTTTGACGTTAATGCCACTATTCAACCAATCGTTGACGGTAATATTTACTGCTCTTATGATACCATTACGCTCTCAACACCAGACACTTTTGACACTTATCAATGGTACTACAACTTTTCGGACTCCAACCAAGGTGGGACAGCCATCAATGGGGCTACGGAACAGAGCTATACCGCCACCGCTGGAGAATTTGGCTTTGTCTATTTCTATCTGGAGGCAAGCAAGGATAACTGTACGGAGGCCTCTTCCACTATCTTGATTGATACTTGGGCCTTCTTATCTCCTGTTGTCATTTCTTTTCCTCAGCCGCAGTATTGTCGCGGAGATTCTAGTATGATCGCCATCGGGTCAGGTTTGTGGGAAAATATTCAATGGTCCCGGGACAATGTACCTATCCCTGGAGCAACCGACTCTATTTTATGGGTAAAGGAATCAGGGACCTACGTAGTTTTTGCCTCTCCTAGCATTTGCCCGGAAACAGAACTCACCTCGGGATTGGGTCCCTCGTTCACCTTTGAAGGGCCAGAGATCCCCGAAATCTCACAATCGGGCGATTCTTTAATCGCCAACTCAGGACCGAACTACCAGTGGTATCTAGCGGGACAATTGATCCCCGATGCTACTGGTCAAAACTACATCCCATTGGCATCGGGTGATTATACCGTCCAAGTCAGTGATGGGAGTGGATGTACGGTCTTTTCATCCCCCTACACATTCGTGCTTTCTTCTCTTGAGAACACAAAGGCCGAAGCTGAAATTCAATTGTATCCAAACCCAGCGAGCGATCAAGTTATTTTGCGGAGGCTACCCAAACATGTAAATCGGATTGAGTTGGTAGATGCTACGGGCCGCATCCTACGTCAGACCAATATCACTAATTCAGGAACCAGTTGGCAGGCAAATATATCAGAGCTCGAAAGTGGCGTGTATTTCTTCAGGTTGTGGCATCAGAATGGCCTATCCTTTCGCCAATTTGTCAAGCAATAGAGCGCTTCAAGTTTTACCGCTATGCTCCTATTTATATACAAAATCGCCATCCTCGCCTAGGCAAGGATGGCTAATTCCGGACTGTTAGGGGATTGATTAAGAGAAATCACACTTAGGAGTGTCTTATTTTTTCTGGCTTAACGCAAATCAATTTCGTACACTTCTCCGTTGATCGTTACCGTAGCAGCTCCATCGCCCAAAAAGTCCACCGTACCGCTGAAGCTAAAGCTCTCCCCGTTCGAACCTTGCCCGACAACCAGCAGCGCTGCTGAACCGCTATTTATCCGACGCTTGACCTTACCCACGCTAAGATCTGTAACTGTAAACTCTACGGTTGAAGTGAAAGTGTTCTGTTGTCTTACTTTGCTTGCCTGGGTGCCTACTCGCTGGTAAGTGCCATTAAGTACATATTCTGTTCCAAATACCAGATCATCCAGTACCCAGTCCGATTCTGCTTTGTCATCAGAGCTTAAGCGAAGCGATTCGTAAGAGCCGGTCGCTTTCCTTGAAAAGTTTAGATTAACAGGAATCTCCTGCTCATCACAATTTAGCAGCCAATTCCAAGAGGTTGAATACGATCCAGACAGCCGTGGTCTGTCGAAGCTACGTACCAGGGTGCTGTCTTTGCCTAGGCCACAGTAGGTATTGGTTAAAGTCTTTGCTAGAACCAGTTCTGCTACCTCTACCGCATCTTCAACTTCGTGTGTAAGTCCTTCTGCTCCTTCCACTAAAGCCGCTTCCACCAAAGCAATACTTTCTTCAGCGGTGATTGCTTCCTCATTTGGCGTCGCATCTGTATCCTTATTACAGGCTGTGCCGAAAAAAGCAATAGAAAGCGTCAATAAGAAAGCTAATTTCTTTAGGGAGAGAATTTGCGTGCATACAGTTTTCATATTAGTAATTTTGATGGTTGAAATAAATATTTTTGACGTCCACAAAGGAAAGGGAGATTGGACCGGCGGGAAACATTTTTCAATCAATGGTAAAGTTTTTTCAACGACTTACCGGGTGAGTCTACATCCGGTGGGTCGTTGAAAAAAGCCTGCCGTTCGTTGAAAAGGATATGCTAGATAATCGAAAGCCATTATCTTTCAGAAAATCATTCTGATTAAGAGTATCTTAGATTGCTGGACTATTAATTCAAAAACGTGACCGGAGATAAGCAGAAACTGCAAATAGGCGTGCAGGTCAGTATATGGCTCCTTTTCGGCCTGAGCTATACCCTGATTTTTGCTCGTTTCATACCTGCTCTACACAGCTTTGTGCGAGCCTTGGGTAATATGTTACCCATGATTGTCCTCTTTTATGGCAACATGAGACTGGTTGAACGCTTTTTCATACCCAAACTATATGTAAGGTATGCTGTATGGTGCTTGCTACTTACCACCCTCGTTACCGCTGTTCGCACCCAGATCAATTTACTCTTCACGGGCTACGATATCGATTTCCTTCCTGAGCACAACCAAAAATTCCTCAGACTAGCGTCCATCATATCCAATACAGGAGTTATCCTCATTAGCACGATTTACCAACTATTGATCCACCGAGGTAACCAGGAAAAAAAGGCGCTCCTAGCCGCCAATGAACATCAAGAAGCCCAATTGCAATTTCTTCGTAGTCAAATCAACCCACATTTTCTATTTAACACCTTGAATAACATCTACTCCTTGGCGGTTACCCATTCCCAAAAGACCGCTCCCATGGTATTGCAACTATCTGAACTCTTGCGTTATGTTGTATATGAAGGGCAGGCCGAAAAGGTAGAGTTAGAAAGGGAAGTGCAACAGATCAATCGTTTCATATCCCTCTTCCAAATGCGGCAAGAAGAACCCGTGGATATTCAGTTCAAAACAACAACGATTCCAGAAGATCTCAAAATCGAGCCGATGATCTTAATCCCCTTAGTGGAGAACTGTTTTAAGCACTGCGACTTTGACACCGACCCTCAAGCCTCTACTCGGATAGCGCTAAAAGTGGAGAACAATGAGCTATATTTTCACACCTACAATACCCGTGACGACCTGGATTTGCAAAAGGATGCGACGGGAGGTGTTGGACTGAAAAATATTCGGAAACGCTTAGGGTTAAAATACCCAGACGGGCATCGGCTTGAAATAGACAAGCAGCCAAAGTCCTTCCAGGTGGATCTGTATATTAAACTATAATCCCATGGAGAATACCAAAATAAGCACGCTATTAGTAGATGATGAATACCTCGCTCTAAACCTCATGGAAGAGTTTACAAAGCAGATTCAGGATATTGAGCTGGTAGCTAAGGTTAAGTCTCCGATGGAAGCCTTGCAGGTATTGCAGGAACAGCCCATTGACTTACTCTTCCTCGATATCCAAATGCCAACGCTCAGCGGCACCAATCTACTCCGCAGCTTGCGCAATCCCCCGATCACCATCTTTACTACCGCCTACAGCGAGCACGCCATAGAAGCCTTTGATCTTAATGCGATCGACTATCTCCTCAAGCCATTTTCCTTTGAGCGATTCCTCCAATCCGTCAATAAAGCGAAGGAACACCTCTACGCCCGAAATACGCCAACCCTGGTCGTCCCCACCCAAAGCGATGACTTTTTCACCATTAAAGTGGACGGAAATCTTACCAAGGTGCACCTCAACGATATCCTATTTATAGAAGGTTTAAAAGAATACATCCGGATCGTATGCCGCAATGCCCGCCACGTCACCTACGAACGGCTTGGCAAAATCGAGGAGTTACTCCCTGCTAATCGCTTCTTACGGGTTCACAAATCCTACATTGTCGCCAAAGACAAGGTCGAATCCTTGGAAGGGAACCGACTTTGCATTGAAGAACATAAGATCCCCATTAGCCGCGCCAAGAAGGATTGGGCAGTGGAGATGATCTTTTATAAGTGACCCAAACAGGCCGAAAGTTTTTAAAACCTTCGGGCGAACGCCTGTCTCCTCTTCCCTTTTCTCACCTCACTCCCCCCTTTTCCCACCTCACTGCAATCCGATTGCCTAGCGACCAATCCGCGCCTACATTTGTATCAACAAAACAACAACAATTATTAACCTCAAGGGAGAAGCAAAATCACCTAAAACCAAGTTTCTTCTCCCCCCCCAAAACTCAAATGATCATGAAAAAGCTTTGTTTCTTAATCCTTTTCGCCGCTAGTCTTTTAGCTACCAGCCAAGTAAATGCACAAACCATCACAGCAGGAAATCCTAACTTCTCCAAAGGACAGTGGGATGTGAATGCGGGCATCGGTTTAATCAGAACCTTCTACGGCTCTCACAGCGGAGTAGTACCGCCGGTAAGCGTGAGCGCTGAAGTAGGTGTAACCGACCAAATCAGTGTAGGAGGTTATATCGGATATACTTCCACTAAAGACCGTTTCGGTTTCTTGGATGATTTTGATGTAGTGAAGTACTCTTTCGTTATCATCGGTGCTAGAGGTTCTTATCACTTCAACGTTTGGGACAAAATGGATACTTACGGCGGTTTGATGCTTGGTTATGCAGTAGCTTCTGCCAAATGGGACTCTACTAACCCTTACCTGAATGATGCTAGTTTCGCGGCAAGCGGTCTAAGTTTATCTGCCTACCTCGGTGGTCGATATGACATCAATGAAAAAATCGGCGCTTTTGCCGAGATCGGATACGGTATCTCTGTCTTGACACTAGGAGCTACAATGAAGTTCTAAGCCTCAGCCCTCAACCGAATAAGAGAAGCCGCTTCCGGAGTAGTCCGGAGGCGGCTTTTTGGTTAGAGCAGTAGATGCACATGATACAGGCAGGAAAGGCTTAGGAATAGTCCTCGATTCAACTACACTATACTATTAACCAATGAGGCATCGCAGCAGCTATCCGAAGTCTTCCAGAGAGAGTCATTCGAAGTTTCTTTTAGGCGGACAAAGATAAACTTCGGATCGCTAGCGTTGGCTTTAAAAACAGATGTATGTTACAGAGTATGCCGTCCGCCCCCTTTTACTTGCCTTTAAAATCAGCTTTGCGTTTTTCGATAAAGGCAGCAGCACCTTCTTTAAAATCCTCTGTTCCAGTAGTCTCTCCGAAAGCTTTTACTTCTCTGGCGAATCCATCTTCGTCATATTGATAGTAGGCGTTTACCGTTTCAATGATCTTGCTGATAGCAACCGGACCTTTGTTGGCAATCTTTTGAATCAATTCTACGGCTTTATTCACTTCTTCTCCAGCAGGTACAACATAGTTGACCAGTCCCAAGCGGTAAGCCTCCTCTGCGTTGATCATATCAGCCGTCATCATCAATTCAATGGCCTTACTTTTGCCAATGTACTGTAGTAAGCGCTGCGTACCGCCGTATCCGGGTATGATGCCGAGGTTCACTTCTGGTTGCCCAAAGCGAGCATTTTCGCCAGCAATGCGCATATGGCAAGCCATAGCCAATTCACACCCGCCCCCTAAGGCAAATCCATTAACCGCCGCTACTACAGGAACACTTGCTCTCTCAATCAAGAAAAAGACATCATGCCCTTTTTGTCCCATCTCAGCCCCTTTATCCTCATCCAAGGCAAGAAACTCCTTAATATCTGCACCGGCTATAAATGCTTTTTCGCCAGCACCAGTCACCACTAGCCCTTTCACACCTTCCTGGGCAGGGAGGTGAGTACCGAAGAAGTGCTCCAGTTCTATCATGGTTTGGCCGTTCAAAGCATTGAGGGCCTTTTCACGATTTATGGTAAGAATTAAAATCCCATCAAAAGAGGTAAGTTGAAGGTTTTGGTAGTCCATATTTGCTATTTTGTGATGGGACAAAAATAGCAAAATTCAGAAAGATCAGGAGAGGAACAGAGAGAAACCATCCATAGCGGATGATAACACGCTGTTCCTGTCCAATTCCTAAATCTTTTATCTAATGTAGTCCGTAGCTATTGGCTGTCGGACTAACTTTTCAGGCTCTTATGCTTGTGCATTCTTATCCTCAAGAATCGCAACTTGGCGGTTGATAGACTCCTGGTGTACCGCTTTCAACAGCGCCTCTACGAATTGCCCACTTAGGTCTTTTGCCTTGCCCTGAGCCACGGCACGCTCCAAAATCTCATTCCAGCGGTCTGGTTGTAGTACGGCAATATTATTGCGTTTCTTGTACTGGCCGATGCTGTCAGATAATTGCATTCTCTTAACCATCATGTTCATGATCTCTTCGTCAATCTCATCAATTTCATGACGTAGGTGATCCATGTGCTCCCAGAATTCGATATCATCAGTAGAGGCATCTCTCTGCTTCAATCGATCCTTTAGATCAATGAACTGATCAGGCGTGATTTGTTGCTTGGCATCACTCCAGGCATCATCAGGAGTAGGATGTACTTCAGTCATGATACCGTCGAAGTCCAAGTCCATCGCCTTTTGAGCTACATTAAATAGCGTATCACGGCGCCCACAGATATGGCTATTGTCGCAGATGATCTCCAAGTTTGGAAATTGACGCTTTAGATCGATAGGAATTTGCCAGCGTGGTACGTTTCTGTACTTGGTTTCTCCATGGTAAGAAAACCCTCTGTGGATCACGGCGATATTTTCGATGCCAGCTTTGTAGATTCTTTCAATCGCTCCTACCCAAAGCTTGAAGTCTGGGTTGATCGGATTCTTGATCATGACAGGGATCTTTACCCCTTTCAGTGCATCTGCTACTTCCTGTACAGAAAACGGGTTAACCGTCGTTCTAGCTCCCAGCCAAACTACATCGACACCATACTTCAGTGCCTCAAAAACGTGCTGTGTGTTAGCTACCTCGGTAGTCACTTTCAAGCCGGTTTCCTCCT
>JAHQWA010000428.1 GCA_019634045.1 Saprospiraceae bacterium | reverse complement strand
CAATGTAGATTGGAAGGGGATCAATTGGGTCCCAAGAGTGTACTTCACCAGTGCAGATGATGGCTCGGAAGTCTTCAGTGAAGCAGGGCAACCTCTTTTCGATTTTTGCCCTTCGGTAGATTATTCCATGTTCAACAATGTAGTATCACGTACGGAACTATGGGTGGCTCAAGATTCAGGAATGGCGACGATCAGTGCTATTACTGAAGATTTCAACCCTTCATTCAATCTCTTCACGCTGTCTGCTAAAAAAGTAAACACACTGTTGGGTAAAACTCAATACCTGGCTAATGTTTTGATTGACGATGATAGTCTAAGAATTAATGTTTTGCCTGGTGACAGTATCTACTTGGAATATCATGTCGCTGTAAATTTGGGATTATTCTCAACGGATCTTCCACAAGATCCAGAGGTGAGAATTACCATCAATAATCAAAACTATACACAAGGGGCTGGAATCTTCGCCCGCCCACCAAAGGATGCGCAGATTTTTGGCCCACAATATCGAGGTTGGGGACAATTCATCTACAATGGTAATGGCCCGCGAGGGACTTTGCCGATTGATGAGTCAGCCCTGAAGCTGGATGATGCCTTGATGGATGTTGATGAGGATATAGATTATGAAAACCCAGAGGACCTGGAAGGGGATTTCTATGATCCTACTAAATCGACTTTCATACCGATGATCGCGGATCCTAAGTCTGGGGCCTGGCTGGGATACGATAATCTTACCTATATCAGAGCGACGGAGGTAAGCAGTTCTAGAATGGGAGAAGACAACCTTTTACCGCTCCCTACCTCAAGCAATGGTTCAGGCTTTAGCGCACCTATCCTTTTATCCGAAGTGAAAATGAACAGTACAGCTGCGGGCGGAGGGGTTGGCTTAGTTTCTGGTTCTGCTGGAATCTCTTGGACAAGCCTTAAGAATAAGCTGGATCTCATGGACATGAACGGAGATCGATATCCGGATGTCGTCACTCCAAATAGTATCCAATATACTGTCCCTACTGGTGGCTTGGAGGATCGAACGGTGGCTCACTCCTTTGGTTCACACGAAGCCAAGAGTCAAGCCGAGGGATTTACCTTAGGCGGTTCCTTTGTGTATTCGAGGGTGAGCAATTCCGCAGAAGCTAAAGGACGGCGTTCCAAAGGCCGGAAAGCCAAGGCACGTAGTGGCCGACAAAGCCGGAGATCGAGATCGGCCTCCAAGGCGGCAGCCAGTTCAATTGGTATCAGTGGTAACTTCGGGAACGATGAAGATGAGACTGTGCACAGTTGGATGGATATCAATGGTGATGGTTTGACGGATAAGGTATTTCCCGACGGTACGGTAGCACTGAATTTGGGCTATCGATTCGCAGCTAAGGAAAATTGGGGCTTTGATGGCTTGAGAGCCGGTAAAAGTATTGATTACGGTGGTGGTGCAGGCGTCAATATCGCCAATGGAAGTATCGCCGCTGGCTTTAGCTTATCCAGAACGGAGAATTATGCCACCGAAGACTTAGAAGACGTCAACGGAGATGGCTTGGTGGATTATATTAAGCTGGGCGATCCCATTCGAGTACATTTAAATACCGGAAATGGCTTTGCGCCAGGAATAGATTGGCCGGGAATCAATGATATTAGCGAAGGTATTGCTACTGGGGAGTCTGTTAATGGAGCCTTTACGATTTGCGCCCCTATTTTCTTTATTCGTGTCTGCTTCAATCCTTCTACCTCGGTGGGAAGAGGGGTGAGTAGACAAGTTAGCCAGCTGGAAGATATTAATGGAGACGGTTATCCTGATTTTCTTAGATCGGACCAGGATGGCGAGCTCAATGTCAAGCTTTCCAACATTGGAAAAACGAACCTGCTGAAACGCATTGAGCGACCATTGGGCGCCGTGATTGACCTGGACTACCGTTTATCTAAAACGGATTACAAGCAAGGTCGCCCAAAATGGACTTTATATTCTGTAAATGTTTTTGACGGCTTTGTAGGTGATGGGGCAGATTACCTGAAAAGTGTATTTCTATATGAAGATGGTGCTTTTAACCGAAACGAGAGAGAGTTCTACGGTTTTGGGAAAGTTACGGCACATCAGTTGGATACAGAACAGGGCGATGCTATCTATCGAACGACGATCTATGCTTACGGCAATAGCAACTTCTATAATAAAGGCCTTTTGTTCAACGAATTGCTAACTGATGGGCAAGGTCGAAAATTTATAGAGACGCAATACAAATACGATCTCCGAGATATTGTGACCGGAAATCCTATACCGCCCGTTCTGACAGGGACTGACAACGGTAGTGCCTTCCCTGCACTGGTGGAGTCAACTACTTTATATTACGAAGGAGAGGATGCACCGCAGCTGCAACGAACGCACTATTACGAGTATGATCTTTGGGGTAATATTGTCAAGGAAACGGACCTTGGAGACGGGGTAGAAGGCGAACAATTAATTACAGAGACCAGCTATCATCAGCTGGAAGATCGCTACATATTGGCTATTCCTTCCTCTACTAAGCTGTATACAGCAGAAGGCTTAAAACGGCATCGGTCCACACAAGTTGATGAGCGGGGAAATGCAATAGAGATCCAACAATATCTCACAAATGGTCAAAGTGCACGCTTCGAGATGACTTATGATGAGTATGGTAACCGCCTGATGATGACCCATCCAGAAAATCACAAAGGAGAGCAACTTTGGTACCAATATACCTATGATGATGAAGTGCATACCTATCTAGTGAAGATTCAAGATGCCTATGGCTACCAATCTACCAACGCCTATGAATATCAATTTGGACAATTACTAGAAACGCAGGATATCAATGGCCATGTCAATGCCTATACATATGACGAACGCGGTCGACTTTTAAGCTATACTAGTCCTTACGAAATTGCGGATGGCCAAGCCTATAGCATCTCGATTAGCTATGCGCCTGAGGCGGAGGTGCCTTATGCCCTGACACGGCATTACGATCCCGAATCTGGAATGGATATACCATACTACCATTTCATTGATGGCTTGGGTAGGGAAGTGCAGAATAAGAAACTGATTGCTTTGCACAAGGGAAAAGGACAAACTCCGCAAGAGGTTTACGTGGTATCTGGGGAAGAGTTCTATGATGCTTTTGGCCGAGTGCAGACACGATATTACCCCATTACGGAATCTCCTGGACGTGAAACGAGCGTTAATTTGACGGTAGACCCGGTGGCCCCAACAGAAATAGAGTTTGATATTCTCGACCGTGAAATCAAAACCCGCTTACCGGATGGATCCTTGATGCAGACAGAGTACCAAATTGCTAGCGATAACGATAGCCGGGCTCGATTCTTGACTCGGACGATAGATCCTTTAGGAAAAACGAAGGAAAGTTATACAGATATTCGCGGTAACCAAGTTGCGACTACTGATTATGGGCCCGATGGAGAGATATGGACTAATTTCTCCTACAATCCCCTGTCCGAACTAGAGCGAGTAACGGATGATCTCGATTATGAATGTAGCTATACCTATGATGCTTTAGGACGAAGGACAAGCAGCCAACATCCTTCGCAAGGTCTGACGACCTATACCTATGATCTAGCAGGGAATATGCTGACCAAAGTGACAGCAAATATCCGGGCCTTATTCGAGGATGCCGCCATTAGATACGAGTATGACAAAGAACGCTTACTTAGTATCACCTATCCGGAAAATGTCCAGAACAATGTCAAATTCTACTATGGAGAGCCTGGAGCAGACTTCAATCGAGCTGGACGCGTATGGCTTCAGGAAGATGCTAGTGGCGGGCAAGAGTACTTTTTTGACCCTCACGGTTTAGTCACCAAGAATATTCGGACCTTGATTATCAATAGTTCTATTATTTCCACTTTTGTTTCCACCTATGAATACGATAGCTGGGGAAGGATTCAGCAAATGACGTACCCAGATGGAGAGCAGGTAGATTATACTTACAATCGTGCTGGACAGTTGGAAAGTATGAAAGGGGAGAAATTGGGAAGGACCTATGGCTATATAGACCAAGCTGGATATGATAAGTTTGGAGACCGCGTTTTTGTCGCCTATGGAAATGGTGCCGATAACCAATATGACTTCGAGCCAGAACGACGGAGACTCTCACAGATGACCGCCAGAACCGGTGGGGGGAAAACAATGATGGAGAATGACTATCGCTATGATCCGATGAATAACCTACTGAGTTTAGAATCCAAGAGTGCTGGACAATCAGTGGGAGGATCCGTGAAACATCAGTATCAGTACGATGAATTGTATCGGGTGTCAAATGCTAGTGGTGATTGGCAGGGAGAAGGGCAAAATGCGGCCTACAATTTGGCTATGACCTACGATAATTTGTACAACATTGCACAGAAGGTCCAGACACATGAGCATAGTGATCCTAATTTCCTGAAGCGGCAACTGGATCAAACCTACGAGTATGAGGATGGCAGGGCCTATGGTCCCTCCAAGGTGGGAGAATCGACTGTGCTATATGACGCGAATGGTAATACGGCCTATATAAATCAAGAAGAGGCTAGTAGCCAATTTGTTTGGGATGAAGAAGATCGATTATCCGCTATTTCTGAAGATGGGTATATCAGTTTCTATACGTACGATGCTGGCGGTGAGCGGGCGATCAAAAGCCACGGAGGCATTCAAGGTGTTTTCGTGAATGGCCTTCCAGCTGGAATGATCAATCACCATAGCAATTATTCAGCCTATGTGAGCCCCTATTTTGTTGCCAAGCAGAATAGTTATACGAAACATTTTTACATGGATGGGCAACGCATTGCCTCAAAAGTCGGGACAGGTAAATTCAACAACAATCTACTCCCCAGTGGGCAGGGTATTGCAGCCGGAGGTTTAGATTATCAGAACCGCCTATTGCTATTACAGCAGACCCTACTGAATTACTACGATTCTCTGGGAATTCCTCCAGGCCCTCCAACACTACCTGGCTATTACGCTCAACCGGAATTTACTGGACAACCGCTACCTAGTCCTGGTTTAACCCCTAACTATACCTCCGTGCCGGAAGATTGGCCGCTGCCCATTGGTCCTCCGGATACGACTGGCCCTCCAGGTCCACCGGTTTGGATCAATGGATCGATACCTAGCAATGCGGATATTGAGCCACCATATGGTTATGAGGGCCTAGGGGTGTATGAAGAAACAGCACAATTCTTTTACCATACGGATCACTTGGGAAGTACTGCTTATGTTTCGGATTATAATGGAGAAGCTCAACAATTCAATGCTTATTTACCTTTTGGTGGCTTGTTGAGTGAAGAAAAGGCAGGAGATGAATCGCAGCCCTACCTCTTTAACGGTAAGGAGTTGGATCGCGAAACGGGTATGTATTACTTCGGGGCCCGCTATTATGATGAGAAAACAGGGCTTTGGCTCAATATTGATCCTCAGGCAGAGGCTTATCCTGGTCTTTCACCATATGCTTACGTAGCCAATAATCCTGTTATCTATAATGACCCTGATGGAGAAAAGATTATGATACGCTATGGGCGGCACGACAAGAAAAAGATCGAATATCGCTACGGAGCCAAGTACAAAGGAAACGATCCCTTTGTAAAGGACGTTATTGCTTCATTTAACTATCTGCGAAAGGGAGGTGTAGGAAAGCTGGTGAAAGACTTGACGAAGCACAAAAAGACGGTAAATATTGTTCGAACCAAAGACCTGGATGGCCTGGCCTTTTCACCCCATAAACACCGGGTATATTATCATCCGAGATCTGGTCTGCAAACAGATGATGGTGGGAAACAGTCGCCTGCCTTGGGACTTCTGCATGAATTGGGCCATGCGAAGGGCTATCTGGACAATCCTAGAAAGAACGACCGACTCCATGGTAAACATGATCACCAGTACGATAATCTCGAAGAAAAACGCGTAATCAAAAATATTGAAAACCCGGCTGCTAGAAAACTGGGAGAGGCGACCAGGAAGGGGCACGGTGGTAGAGGCTTTAAGACAGCTGGGCCAACCACTACGCGCAAAGCAGCTAAACGACCAAAGACACAGCGTCGCCAACGAAACTAAGGAATAGCTACAAGGCGCAGACTCGAACAGTAAAAGGAAGTCAAGGTTTGTTAACGAAGATTTTGGCTTCCTTTTTTAAGTAAAATATTACTCATTCGTAATTTTCTCTCTAATTAACTCCTCCCTCTAAAGAGCATTTTTATTTTACAGCTGTAACAATTCAATCATACGTTCGTCCTTATGCAAAAAGAGGGTAGGGGTCTATTCTCTTTGCACAAACCTAAAACCCTTTAGAATGCTTAGATTGCTACCTTCCATTCGCCGATTTCGTAGAGAAAAACGCAGTTTCATCATTAATCTTACTGGGCTATCAACAGGACTAGCTTGCACCATATTGATCTTTCTATGGGTGTGGGATGAAGTGCAAATTGATGGGTTCCACGCACAAGACAAGCAATTATACCATGTACTTGGTAACCACCAGCAAGGAGATGCGATTAGCACCTGGAACGGAACGCCGATTCCCTTGGGCGAGTTGCTAGAGTCAGAAATCCCGGAAGTTGTACAAGCTTGCAGCGCGACTGACCCTGCTTGGCAAATGGAATTCCGGTTGACCCAAGCGGGAAACCAGTACGGAGCAGTGGGGAAGTTTGTGGATGAGTCCTACTTCAACTTATTTTCCTATCCCTTATTGGAAGGGGTAGGGGATAGCCTTTTGACGGGGATCAATAGCGTAGTTATTAGTGAAACGCTAGCCTTACAACTATTTGGTAAAGCAACAGGGGTTATAGGACAGCAGTTAGATTGGCAATTTCAGCAGTTGAATAGCCCGGCCATCGTCAGTGGAGTCTTTACGGATATTCCAGCCAATTCGACCGATCAATTTGATTTTGTTTTACCTTTTTCACTGTACCGAAAGGTATTCGGAGAAGGTTGGGAAAATCCAAATGCTATTACTTATATCCTTCTGGATCCCCAAAGTGATTTAGATCAAGTCAACCAAAAAATCAGTGCTGCTCATAAGGCTCGCATGCCAGAAGCGGAGGTGGAGTACTTTCTACAGTCTTATAGTGATCAGTATCTTTTTGGAGCATTTGAGAATGGAAGCCAAGCAGGAGGGAGAATAACTAATGTACGCTGGTTTAGTTGGTTGGCCCTATTCATTCTGGCCATTGCTTGTATTAATTTCATCAATCTTTCGACGGCCAAATCCATTCAACGAGCTAGAACGGTTGGGATTCGAAAGGCGCTGGGGGCCGGACGCTGGAGTTTAATCAAGGAATACTTTGGAGAGGCGGTAGTGCTTACCAATATTTCGATTGTTTTCGCCCTCTTCGGGGTGTATTTGTTATTGCCCTACTTCAATCAATTCACGGGCAAATCATTGGAGCTTGACTTTTCCTGGCCGCTTATCTTCGCTTTGCTAAGTATCGGATTTTTTACAAGTCTACTAGCCGGGACTTACCCGGCCATTTATACCTCTTCTTTTCCTGCGATAACGGTAGCTAAAGGGCGAAGTGTAAGACAAAAGGGACGGATCTCCTTGAGAGAGTCCTTAGTGACTGGGCAATTTGCCTTGTCCATCATCATGATCGTAGGCGTACTGGTTCTGTCAAAGCAGATGAACTTCCTGCAGAAGCAGTCGCTGGGATATGAAAGAGAAAATCTCATCCGTTTTTCTACGAGCGCAAGCAGCACAGGAGACGTATCGTCTTTTCTATCAGAGATCAAAAGATTGCCCGGGGTGGTGCAGGCTTCGGCCATGACCAATGGATTTTTTGAGCTTCCGGGCGGTGAGCTAAGTTGGGATGGGCAGGGAGACAAAGAGGTGAGTTTCAACCGACATATTGTTGACTACAATTTTGTGGAAACACTTGGCATAGAGGTGCTTGAGGGGCGGAGCTTTGACAAGGAGTTCGCCGAAGGTCCGCAGATCATTCTAAATGAGACAGCGGTTAAAGCCATGGGACTAAGCTCGCCCGTCGGAACCAGGGCCAAATTCTGGGGGCAAGAAGTTAGTATCGTCGGCGTGGTGAAGGATTTTAATTTTCGATCCTTGCATGAAGAAATTGGACCGATGTTTTTCCAGTTGTCTCAAAATTTTTTGAACCAGGCTATTGTCAGACTTAAATCAGACAATCTAGCCTTCCAATTGGAGCAGTTGAGCAATATTTATGAGAAATTCAATCCGGGGCAGGCCTTCACCTATCATTTTATTGATGAGGACTATCAGCAACTGTACGGAGCAGAAGAAAGAATGTCAGGACTGGGCAGGTACTTTGCAGCTCTTGCCATCCTAATTTCTTGCCTAGGCTTACTGGGACTGATCTTCTTTATGACTGAAGGTCGCAAAAAAGAAATAAGCATTCGAAAGGTGCTAGGCTCGTCCACCGCTGAGCTGATTCGGTTATTATCTTTTGGCTTTTCTAAAATGATTCTAGTTGCTGCACTTATCGCCGTGCCGATCAGCTACTACCTGGCTGCCAGTTGGCTCGGTAATTTCGCCTATAGAATAGAATTAGAATGGTGGTATTTTATCTTGGCTATTCTGATTGGGGTAAGCTTGTCCTATATCACGATCTTTCGCCAGATTTTTCAGACAGCCAATCTAAATCCAGCAGAAGTGCTGAGGCGTGAATAGTACAAGATCTTCTTAGTCAGACCTTGCAGGCATCATAAAATAGGATGAATAAACGCCTATAGGCCACTTAAGCAAGCTCTTGCATAAACTGCTGTAGTTTCATCATAGCTGGCATGATATTGTCTCTCATCCGCTTAATAATGGCTTGTTTAACTGGATCATGCCGATCTGCTTTGGCTAATAACTGGCTAAAACCATCAAGGCGATTGCCTAGTAGCCATTTTCGGATACTTTTATGCTGATTCCAGCTGTATTGGTTCATCATAAATATGGTGAGCATCTTGATCCAGTCCGTATCGTGATTCGGCAAAGGGACGACCTGACATAAGGCATTCTTTTCCTGCTCACTGTCAAATTTGGCTTCGATATAGGCAATCAGCGAAGCACTAAAGAGCGGCTGGTAGGACCTGACCGTTTGGGGGATAATGCGTCCATCCTGAAAAACAGGCGTAATTTCGAGATTACTGATGGCGCTGGCGGTGCAATCTATGTGAAGGTGATGGGGTGTAGTTGGTATACTTCCTTGATCCAAGATGATTTGATCGGCTGCAATGCTTTGCACCCGTCCCATACGGACCACCTTTTCGATACTACGGAGCATTTCTAGCTCTGTTTCGCAAACCGTAGCCCCATGAAACATGCTAGGTCTTACATTTTGATCAATTCTAGTCAAAACGCCATTCTCCTCTAATCGATTGAATAGATCCGGAATCGAAGCAGCTTGAACTACTGATTCGAATTGGGCAGCCATATTACCCACAGTAGATTCAAAGAATTCTTGGCTAGGTTGTGTGGTCTTCCGATCCAAAAGCCAGGAATCCCTTGGAACGATCCAAGTAATACGTTCGGCCGGCACCTGGTTGTCAAGGAGCCATACGCACGCGTCCATACCTGTCTTTCCACCTCCAATTACTACAAAGCCCTCAGGGGGTTCCTGAATATGGACCAGTTCATTGATGGGAATAAAGGGTACCTCCTTTGCCACGGTAAAATTCGGTGTGTGTGTGGCGGGAATCCGAGTTTGGAGATAGGTCGTATCGACGATTTTCTTGTTGACTTTAACGTGTTCTTCCTTTCCGGTCAGCAAGGATTTGAATTTGCCATCCCCTTCATAGTTGCACATGGGGAAGTACTGAACCCTCCCGCTGGGCAAGAAACGGTGCCGCATGACGTCGTCAAAGTAAGCCTTTACGGCTGCCCCACTAGCCAATTCGAAAAAACCTGCGTTAAACCCCACTTGATCCTTAATTCCCTTGCTCAATTCGGTAGAACTAACCCCATAAAAAGAGGAGGGTTGATGCAGTCGAACGAAAGGGTAAGCCTGATTCCAATGTCCTCCGGGTTGATGATTGCGATCAACAATGAGGATCTGATCTTGCTCGGTTTCGGTCAACAAGGTATCAACGAAGGCCATGGCGGTAGCACCGCCACCAATAATGAGATAGTCTGTTTCCAACAACTTTAAAGGATTTAGTAAATGTGAAGGAATAAGGGAAAAGTACTAAATAATTAGCCTTCTTAGACAAATATCGTGGACAATCATAAAATGGAATGAATAAGCGCACGGAAGATTAGTGTCAGTGAGCGTTGCATTCATACCCAAAAATAGGGAAGATATCCTGGTTATAGAAACATATTACTCAGATAGAATTTTCTTTTTAAAACAAATTTATCAATAGTACGTATAGAAATTACTGTAATGAGATTAGAGCCGATCAGATAGGTTAGGAATTCCTCCAGCATCCAGACTTGCTACTCCACAAAAATTGTCAGAGACCAAATTTAACTATGCAACAACGCGATTTTGTAATATTTACTCGTTATTAGTGTTTGCAAACAGAAATAACGTCAAACACGACCTAAATACCCATAGACATGAAACAGAGAAAACTTACTCATCATTTCATTTTGTTGTTTGCATTGGTACAATTCGGATTTACGACAGAAACAAGCGAATTCAATCGACCCTGGCAAGTCAGATCTTATGTAAAAAGCTACGGCTACTTGGCCAAAGAATTGAGTGAGCAAACCAAAATTCCAGCCCCCCTCATTCTCGCTGTAGCGGGTCTGGAAAGCGGATGGGGTAGGAGTGAACTAGCCAAATCTGCCAATAATCATTTTGGGATTAAGGCAAAACGCGATTGGTTGGGCATGAGCTACTGCAAAAACACACTGGAATACGGCAGTTATCAAGCTAACCAGCCTTATCTGGCTCAGCAGTGCTTCAAGAAATACGCCTACATCCGGGATAGTTATCAAGATTTTGGGCGCTACCTGCAGAGCAAAGGCTATTATCGCAATCTGCTGTACTACCCAAGTTGGAATTATAGAGCCTGGGCCGAAGGGATGCAACGAAATGGCTATGCGACTGACCCTGAGTATGCAGATAAAGTACTACGCGTGATCTGGAGATATCAGCTAGATCAAATCTAGCCGCTTAATTTCCAACAAGACCGTTGCAAAAATCACACTGACCTTTGACAAATGTCACTTGATTCCAGGCCTAAATTTATTTATCTTTAAGGAAGACCAAAAAATAGTATCCGGTCAACAAAATCTCATGTATCAAACACTTAATCGACGATAATTCCTAACTAAATAATCCCTTATCTCGGTTATGGAACTAAATGCAACACTTTTTCAGGCACCACGTGGCCTGGGCGAAAAAGCCAAAATTGACCGTCGTTTTGTCATTCTTGATGTTAGAACAATCCAGGAATTTGTGGGAGACCACGTCCTGGGCGCGCTAAACATTCCTTACGACGAGATCCAGATTCACATCAACAAAATCAAAAGTTGGAACAAACCCATTCTCACCTACAGTGATGATGGTAGGCGTAGCCAGAAAGCTAGTTTTACCCTCAATCAACTAGGCGTTAAAGCCATAGATGGTGGTAATATTACGAAGGTAAAAGCACTGCTGGGGCAACTGTAGGATCTTGATCTACTTCATTATTCATTTCTTAGGCACACCGCTGGACTGACGTTGACGGCCTTCCATGCCTGTATCAATACAGCCAGGCTTGCTATCAGGATGGTAATCATGGCCGCGGCCATAAATAGCCACCATTTCAGGTCCATGTGATACGCGAACTGGCCTAACCATTGCTGTGCTCCCCAATAGCTAAGGGGGAGCGCGATGATAACCCCTAGGAGTATTAGACGGGTAAAGCTAGAGCCTAATAACTGAATGATATTCCAATCAGTAGCTCCAAGGACCTTACGCACGCCGATCTCCTTGGATCTTTGTTCGGCCATGAACATGGCCAGCCCAAGAATCCCTAAGGTTGAAATTAAGATGGCTAAGCCTGTAAAGTAGGTGGACAAACTAGCGACTTTGCTCTCAGATTCATGCAGGCGCTGATACTCTTCATCTAAGAAGTTATATTTGAAAGGGTAGGGGGGATGGTGCTTTTCGTAGAGTGCCTCAATCTTTGCGAGGGCTTCGCGTTCTTTGCCGGATTCGAGTCGTGCAATGACGCGCCTGCCGGTAGGATACATCCGGAAAATGAGTGGTTTTACCGCCTGATGTATGGATCCGTAATGAAAATCGTCAACCACACCAATAATCTCTCTTTTGTTTTTGCCATAGTCAATTTGCATACCAATCGGATCTTCCAAGCCCATCATTTGCCTTGCTGATTCATTGATTATGATTTTATTTTTTTCATCTCCATAGTCCTCCGAGTAGGTTCGTCCCATGAGCAGTTCCATTTCCAATGTTTCAATGACATTATAACCTATTCTGGGTGCTTCAAATAAGATTTTTGCGTCCGCTGCTTCTCCTCGCCAATTATAGCCACTTTGATTGTCATATCTATCCGTAATCGAAGAGGCTATATT
>JAHQWA010000033.1 GCA_019634045.1 Saprospiraceae bacterium | reverse complement strand
CGATACTCATATTGTTGATTGCGTAATTGTGGTACAAACCCTGCCTCTCTAATGGCGGCTTGAATACCATCAGCCGTAAAGCGGAAACGGGCACCTGCTGCAGATACGACATTTTCCTCAATCATGATCGAGCCAAAGTCATTTGCACCTGAATGCAGACAAACATTTGCAACATTCTTTCCGACCGTCAACCAAGAGGCTTGAATGTTGGTAATGTTAGGTAACATGATTCTACTCATCGCTATCATTCGGACGTACTCATCTCCCGTGCAAGTATTTCTCGCCCGTTTAATTTTCTTCAAGATGGTATCTTCATCTTGGAAAGGCCAAGGTATGAAGGCGATAAATCCTTTTGCCCCCTCAGGTTTCTCAGATTGAACCTGTCTGAGTTGTACCAAATGGTCCATTCGCTCCCAATTGGTCTCAATATGACCGAACATCATTGTCGCAGACGTGGTAAGCCCAACTCGATGAGCCGCCCGCATCACATCCAACCATTCCCTACCACCACATTTACCTTTTGAGATTAAGCGCCTTACTCGATCACTAAGGATTTCAGCACCAGCCCCCGGCAAAGAGTCAAGACCCGCATCCTTCAAAGCTTGCAATACCTCCTGATGAGAGGCTTGCTCCAACTTGGCAACGTGCGCAATCTCTGGTGGACCAAGTGCATGCAATTTCAAATTAGGGTACAAGGATTTCAGCTCCTTAAATAAATCTACATAGTAGGATAAGCCTAGATCAGGGTGATGTCCTCCTTGGAGTAACAGCTGCTCACCACCAAATTTGAAAGTCTCTTCTATCTTTTGCTTGTATTCATCGATACTAGTGATATAAGACTCATCATGACCTGGTCGCCGATAGAAGTTACAAAACTTGCAATTTGCGATACATACATTGGTCGTGTTTGAGTTTCGATCAATAATCCAGGTAACAGTGTTGCCCGGAACGTGATGTTGACGCAATTGATTGGCTACGTACATCAGCGCAGCCGTAGGAGCATTTTCAAAAAGGAACACACCTTCTTCCGCACTCAAAAACTCCAATTGCAAAGCCCGATCTAATAAGGTATCTACGTGCATAATGTATTTCGATCTACTTTTTACTTTAAAGGTGTAACAAAAATAACAAAAGTGAGTTGCATAATAGTAGATTAATTTTCAATTATTTCTGAAAATTCAAAACAACACCCACTCCACTTCCTGCCTTACCTCCAAGACCTTGCTCCCCCTAAAAGCCCAATAAACACTAGGGTTTCAGGCAATTAATTAAACAATTACTGGACTTATGTTGTATTTTATATTACATTTGCAGAACAAATACGCAAAACTCGGAAGAGGGAACTGGTGTTCCCTCTTTTTATTTGCCCTTTATAAGGAATACTTGTGATTGAAAAAAAAATTATTGATCTGCTAGATCAAAAATTCCAGGAAGAAGAATTTTTAGATTGCTTTTTAGTGGACTTGCAATTGCATGCCAACCAAAAATTAGAGGTTTTCCTAGATAGTGATACAGGCATTACCTTCGAAAAATGCCGAAAAATAAGTCGTTATCTGGAACAATATATAGATGAAGAGGGCTGGCTTGGCCCTAAATATACACTCGAAGTTTCTTCTCCAGGTATTAGTCGTCCTTTAATGAAAATACGCCAATATCGTAAGAACATTGGTCGTAAAGTAGAGGTTAAAACTAAAGAGAAGGAAAAACGAACTGGTACTCTGATCAGTGTCACTGAAACAGAGCTTACATTGGAAGAAAAAGTCAGAATAAAGGAAGGAAAACGTAAAAAGACGCAAGTTATTCAAACGGTCATTC
Organism: Saprospiraceae bacterium; assembly: GCA_019634045.1. GTDB lineage: Bacteria > Bacteroidota > Bacteroidia > Chitinophagales > Saprospiraceae > DT-111. Next base: position 25,130 of record JAHQWA010000033.1, on the reverse strand, counting down.
CTTTTGACAATATTGAAAAAACTGTTGTTCAAATTTCATTCAAAAACTAATAATTTATGAACCTGGTAGATACTTTCTCCGAATTCAAAGCCGGGAAGAATATAGACCGCCCTACTATGGTAAGGGTACTTGAGGATGTATTTAGGACATTGATCCGCAAGAAGTACGGCTCGGATGATAATTTCGACGTAATCGTAAATACCACCAAAGGTGACTTGGAGCTTTGGCGGGTACGCGAAATTGTTCCGGACGGGGAAGTAACTGATGATCGAAGTCAAATCTCTATTTCTGAAGCACTTTCAATTGATGAAGATTACGAAATCGGTGAAGAATGTTACGAGCAGTTGCACTTAGAAGACTTTGGTAGACGAGCCATTATGGCTGCCAGACAAACCCTCATTTCCAGGATTATGGAACTGGAAAAAGATGAGGTTTACCGTAAGTATACTGAAAGAGTTGGTGATATCATCCTTGGTGAAGTACACCAGATTCTCAAACGAGAAATATTGATCCTTGATGATGCTACCGGAACGGAACTTGTACTCCCTCGAAATGAAATGATCAAAGGGGACTTCTTCCGAAAGGGAGATATGGTTAAAGGAGTAATCAAGCAAGTTGAGATGCGCAACAACAATCCTGTTGTAGTCGTCTCAAGAACAGATAATACTTTCTTGGAGAAACTGATGGAACAAGAGGTACCCGAAATCGAAGATGGTTTGATCACGGTGCGCAATATTGTGCGTATCCCAGGTGAAAGAGCTAAAGTTTCTGTGGAATCCTATGATGATCGAATCGACCCCGTTGGTGCCTGTGTAGGTATGAAGGGTTCAAGGATACATGGTATCGTTCGCGAGCTTCGCAATGAAAATATTGACATTGTGAACTTCACAAATAATATGAGTCTTTACATACAACGGGCTTTGACACCAGCAAAGGTGACTCGAATCGATCTGGATAATGAAAAGATTCATGCCAAAGTATTTTTGGAACCAGATCAGGTTTCATTAGCTATTGGTAAAGGAGGGACAAATATCAAATTGGCTAGTAAGCTCACTGGCTTTGAGATTGACGTGTTCCGAAACAATATAGAACAGTATGAAATTGATGATGTAGATCTTGAAGAATTCAGCGATGAAATCGAGGCTTGGATCATCGAGTCTTTGAAAAATATTGGCTGTGATACAGCAAGAAGTGTATTGGAATTAAGTAAGGAAGAATTGCTTAGAAGAACTGACCTAGAAGACGAGACGATAACGAACATTATCAGCATCTTCGAGGCGGAATTCGAAGACTAGTTGACTAGCAGGAGGGAGAGGGGCTTTTCAACGCTTTATGATGTTGATATAAAAACCTCTTCTCCCACCTTCTTCCTTCCCTTGGGGTTCTTTCCAGTGCTACCTACTTGCCTGCGTTTGTTCACAAACAACAGCCAAATTTGCAGGCTAATGTGTATATAAAAAGTTTTTGATGCAAGGGAACTCTTGCTGATGGCTATACGTTATGGTAGTGGGACACTGGTAAATTTTGTCTGTTCTTCATTTATTTTCTAGAAGAATTAGCGTTTTTTCCATCTTTATGCCCCATAATAATCCCACTATTAGTATAAATCCGAACAAGAGTTATTAACAAAGCAGTTTTACTGTTATCTTTGCACTGCTTTTTCAACATCCTTGGCCTTCATGGTCAATACGGTTGTTCTTGTTCACCAAAAACCTAGAGGAAATGGACAGAGCATAATTTCAGTAATCAAGCATTTATCAATCAACACTGGTTGATCTTGTTAAATAGAAAATTCATTAATGTCGAAACGTTTAGTCAAGATAGCGAAAGAACTCAATGTGGGAACGGCAACGATCGTCGAACACCTCCACAAAAGCGGGTTTGAAATAGAAAACAAACCTACTGCTAAAGTAACGGATGAGATGTATTCAGAGTTACTTAAGGAGTTCTCGAAGTCTATAGCTATCAAAGAAAAAGCAGACCAGCTCGTTATCGGTACCAGGCCACAAGCTAAGAAGGAAACGCCAGCCGTCGCTTTCAAGACGGAAGCGCCTGCCCCACCGGTAAATACTACAGCGGTCCAAAGCGAACCAACGACACCTGTTACTCCCCCTCCAGCCCCTGAACCTCCCCAAGCTCCAGTAGAGGAAATTAAAGAACCAGTAGTAGAAGAAGTTGCTGCTCCAGAGGTAGTTGCTGAAGAACCCAAGGAGGAACCATCAAGTAAAGTTCCAGGTCTTAAAGTGCTAGGCAAAATCGATCTTGATAAGCCGAAGCCACCTAAAAATAAAGAAGTGGAAGAGAAGAAGGTGGAAGAACCTGCTCCTGCTCCACAAGAAGAGGAAGTTAAAGAAAGCCCAAAAAGCGAGGTGATCGAAGAGATCGCACCGAAAGCAGAGGAACCTGCACCAGAAGTAGTAGTAGAAAAGGAAAGTAAGCCTGCGGAAGAGCCAGCTGAAGTTACAGCTAGCAAAGAAGTTGAAGTACCTGGTGAAGCCGAAGCAAAAAAAGCTGTTGTAACTGAACCAAAACCGGAACCTGTTAAGGAAGAAGCGCCGGCAGTAGAGGCCAAAAAACCGACCAAACAGGTACCACCAAAAGATAAAACACCTAAACCATCTGAGCCGAGCAAGGAAACTGAGGCTCCTTCTACTATGAAAGATTCTCCTGAAGTAGTCGCTGAATCACCAGCTCCTGATGCTAGTGATAGTAACACCATGCATCGGGCCGCTACTCCCGAACTGAGAGGGCTCAAGATCTTGGGTAAGATCGATACGGATAAGCTCAAGAAGCCTAAAAAGAAGAAGAAAGAAAAAGAAAAAGAAAAGCCAAAAGCTAGAACGGATCAGAAGGGGGCAGACGGTAATAAGAAACCTGCATCTGGTGGATCTGGCCAAGGTGGTGGATCTTCTAGTGGAGATGGAGATCAACCGAAAAGACGTAAGCGTAAGCGAAGAGTCGTCTCTACCTCTTCAGGTGGTGGCAATCGAGGCGGCGGACAGCAAGGTGGCAATAGACGCGGAGGGCCTGGTAATCGCCGAGGACCTCAAGGTAATCGTCGTGGCAACCAACAAGAAGTTAAAGAGGTTTCTAAAAAGGAAATTGAAGAAAAGATCAAGGCTACAATGGCCCGGATCTCCGGCGGTGGTAAGAAGAAGCGTCAGAAGATGCGCCGGGATAATAGAGAAAGACTTCGCGAACGCCAGGAAATGCGCGAAGCAGAGACTAAAACAGACAAGTTGCAATTAACAGAGTTCATCTCTGTTTCAGAATTGGCCAGCTTGATGGATGTTCCTCCTACTGATGTGATCATGGCTTGTATGAGTCTAGGTGTGATTGTTTCCATTAATCAACGCTTGGACGCAGAAGTGATCGAATTGGTGGCTGCTGAATTTAATCACGAAGTTGAATTTATCAGCATAGAGGAGCAAGATGATGATGAAGTAGAAATCATTGATGATCCAGAAGATCTGAAACCAAGAGCTCCGATCGTCACCGTAATGGGTCACGTTGACCATGGTAAAACTTCTTTACTTGACTATATTAGAGAAGCCAATGTGGCCGGAGGAGAAGCCGGGGGTATTACTCAGCACATTGGAGCTTATGAGGTGAAAGTTGGAGAAGAGCAAAAGAGAATTACCTTCCTAGATACTCCTGGTCACGAAGCCTTTACCGCTATGCGGGCAAGGGGTGCTAAGGTAACAGATATAGCGATCGTTATTGTAGCTGCTGATGACAGCATCATGCCGCAAACACGAGAAGCGATCAGTCACTCCCAGGCAGCAGATGTTCCGATTATCTTCGCTATCAACAAAATTGATAAAGCTGGTTCTCAACCTGAGAAGATCAAACAAGAACTGGCTTCCATGAACTTCTTAGTAGAAGAATGGGGTGGACAGTTTCAATCGCAAGATATCTCCGCTAAGACGGGACAAAATATCGATGAACTACTAGAGAAAGTGTTGCTCGAAGCAGAACTCCTCGAACTACAGGCAAATCCTGATAGAGGGGCCATCGGTACAGTGCTAGAAGCTTCTTTGGATAAGGGCCGTGGTTATGTAACCAAAACCCTAGTACAAACCGGTACCTTAAAGATCGGAGATTCTATGGTAGCGGGGGAACACTCTGGTAAGGTCAAGGCCATGTTTAATGAGCGAGGTAAGAGAGTAAAAATTGCCGGACCTTCCACACCAGTATTGGTGCTAGGTTTGAGTGGAGCACCACAGGCAGGTGAACGTTTTAAAATAGTTCCAAGCGAACAAGAGGCTAGACAAATTGCCTCCAAACGAGCCCAGATCATTAGAGAACAAACAACTCGTGCTACTAAGCGTGTAAGTTTGGATGAGATCGGACGTCGATTGGCGCTGGGTACATTTAAAGAACTTAACCTTATCGTAAAAGGTGACTTTGATGGATCGGTAGAAGCCCTTTCTGATTCCTTGATCAAACTATCTCAAGAAACAGTACAAGTTAATGTAATCCATAAGGCTGTAGGTCAAATCATCGAATCCGATGTATTGTTAGCATCTGCTTCTGATGCCATCATCGTTGGATTCCAGGTTCGTCCGTCTCTTGGAGCACGTAAACTAGCTGAACGCGAAGGTGTACAGATCAAGACTTACTCTATTATTTACGAAGCCATTGAGGAAATCAAGCTCGCCATCGAAGGTATGCTTGAACCTACGAAGGAAGAAAAAATAATGGGTCAGGTAGCTGTGCGCGAAGTCTTCAAGATCAGTAAGGTCGGAACAGTTGCAGGTTGCTATGTAGAAGAAGGTAAGATTGCACGAAATTCCAATATCCGTTTGGTAAGAAACGGTATTGTAACCTATCCTACTCGAGAAGGTGTTGTTGGAGAAATTGCTTCTCTAAAACGCTTCAAGGAAGATGTGAAGGATGTTCGAAATGGTATGGAATGTGGTATTTCTATCAAGAACTTCAATGACATTAAAGTAGGAGATGTGATCGAAGCTTATGAGATCGTAGAGATCAAACAGCGTCTGAAAGAGTAATTAATTCTTATTCATTATAATAGGAAAAGAGCTTAGCCACTGTCTGTGACTAAGCTCTTTTTTATTGAAGTTGTCTAACATTTTCCAATGATCAAATCTTAATGATCTTTTGTACCAGCTCCTCACCTCCAATGTCTAATCGAAGGAAATAAAATCCATTGCTCCAAGAAGCAACACTGATTGTATGGCTAAAGTAGCGATTGATGTTTTCCCAGCTGGATTGATAAACCCGTTGCCCTTGTGTATTGAATACTTCGACTTGAACGCTAGAAGAACGTTGAAGAAAAGTGCTGATATAAAGTGTTCCGTCGGTTGGATTTGGACCAATGTGTACAACTCCAGTCATAGGGTTGGGCTGACTAGCTCCAGTGCAAACATCAGTAGTCAACAAACCTGGACGGAGCTCTAATAAACTAGCCAACATCCTCAATGCTTGTCCTTGAGTGAACATATGAAGACACTGGTCATTCGTGTAGTTCATGAAATTCATGTACATATCTGTGCTTCCACAGCTTTCAGGTGCGCTACTCAATCCATCTGGGCACTGTCCGCTGAAAGTACTGCTTTGCAAGGGAGTATCAGGAACACGATCATCACCTCCACAATCCGTATTAAAGAAGCCATCTCCCCAAGGATGGAAAAGACCAAAGTAGTGTCCCACTTCATGTGTAAGCGTACGGCCTAAATTGAGTCTCGGATGATCATTCAGCCCAAAAACACGATAATCAATAACCACACCATCTTCAGCAGGAATGTTTTGTCCAGGGTAGCTCCCAAAGCCAACTAAATTATTTTCGAGATTAGCAATCCATATGTTTAGATATCGCTCTGGATCCCAAACATCCTGGCCCTCTCCTGATGAATAATATACTTGTTCGATCCTTAAACTATCAACAAATGTTCTCGTTCGAGTAATTCCTGAAGTTGCATTGCCTGATGGATCGGTAGAAACCAAACAAAATTCAATGTTCGCAGCAGTAGCTACCGACTTAAAGGAAGTAGGAATCAGGTTAAAATCTGGGTTTTGTCCCGTGAAATCTTGATTAAGTATATCCAGTTGAGTTGCGATTGCTTCATCAGATAGGTTTTCCTCCTCTGTATTCCACAGTACGTGAAAAACTACTGGTATTTGGAAAGATGAACGCGTTTCTACTTGAGATAGGTCCTGAATACGATCTTGTAGAAGATTTTCAATTTCAAGCATCCGATTTGAAAAACGAGAATCCATATCTATACGTAGTGCCCACTCTTCAGCAAATGCGCACTGAGATTGAGCTTTCAGTCCTAACCCTAATTGAACTAGAATAAATAGACAGAACAATCGTTTTTGGGATACCAGCATAATACGATTTTGAAAATGCCCTTGTGCTAAAACCGAAGCCAGTAAGATAAGCCTTTTCATCCTTCGAAGCCAGCTTCGCTTATCGCTTCAATAAATACTCAATAATTCTTTTCTGAGGTTGGAATGGTGCGAGTACGCTTAAGCCTAATTGCTCTATAGCTAGTTTTACTAGTTCTGCTTCTGCCCATGCAGTCCCCTCTGCAAAAAATTGGCCCGCTTCCAGAAAAACCCGCAAAGGGGCAAGTCCAATCAATTCTGAACCATTCAACTCTACACCAATATCATTAGCAATCTCTCTGCACGCTTCAAAAGCCTCATGTACCGCGCAACTATCTAGATCCGTCACATTCATGGATACTTGGGTATGACCATATTCATCAATAAACCAGCCAATGGCCTTCACCCCCTTACAACGCCCTTTTTTCCGGATTGCGGCTCCGCTTTCATCTCTTTGAATTAGTCCGTCAATTTTATGTACGTAACCACTCTCGCGTACTCGTTGAGCTATAAAGTTTGCTGCTTCCACATCTTTGGTCTTCAGATTCACATTATAAGCAATCAAGAAGGGGCGAGCTCCAATAACGGTAGCTCCAGATCTAGGATTGAAAACAGTCGGGCCATAATCGGGTACCCAGTCGGCTTGTTGCATCTTGAGTGCCAAGCCTTCATATTCCCCTGATCGAATATTTGCCAAATTCCGCCTAACAGGATTTCTAGCAGCTGCTTCATATAGATATACCGGGATGTCCAAGTCCTTTCCCACTTTTTCAGCCAACTGATTTGCCCAATGCACAGTCTCTTCTAAAGATATACCGCGGATTGGAATCAAAGGACATACGTCAGTGGCTCCCATTCTAGGGTGCTCTCCTTTTTGGCTCCTCATATCTATATATGCTGCTGCTGTTTGAATGGCCTTGTAAGCGGCTTCTACTATAGCAGCAGGAGGTCCCACAAAAGTCAATACAGTACGATTTGCACCATACCCCATATCTCTATGCAAAAGCTGGACTGCTTCCACCGATTGAATCGCGCTTTCAATTTGAGCGATGATCGTGGGATCACGGCCTTCACTAAAGTTAGGCACGCATTCTATCAAAGGACTGAGATCTTTCAAGATGTGTATTTAAAATAAGGTGGGCGGTTCATTTATCTTCTGATGTAGATCTGGAGCATTATTACGGACATTATTAACACGTGTGGAAACCTGATACATATCCAATGTTCCATCTTTAGGTGTATGCAACAAGGCTAGTGTTTCGGCCAGCGAGAGATCGCTCAACCATTCATCCTTCTTATTGCCTTCATTGAGTATGACTGGCATCCGATTGTGAACGCCGCTCATTTCTTGATTTGGAGGAGTGGTAATAATTGAAAAACTTTTCACAGCGTAATCATCCTTGTACCAAATATCCCAAATCCCTGCTAGGAGCAATAAGTCTCCATCCTTGTGAAAAATTCGGTACGGTATTTTTTGTGTTCCAATCTTTTTCCACTCATAAAAGCTATCAACAATCACTAGGCATCTTCGCTTACGTATTGGGATCCGAAAAGAAGGTTTCGAAGAGATCCCCTCTTGCCTCGCATTGATTAACTTACTTGCATTTTTTTCATCTTTCGACCAATATGGAATAAGCCCCCAAGTTAGATATTGCAAGATCTCGGGTTTATCATTGGTAATCACGTAGGCATGTTGAGTAGGAGCAATATTAAAACTGATTCGCAAATTGACTCCTGTCTCGACTTGCTCACCTAATTGTTGTTGTATTTTCTCTTTAGATGTGACAAAAGAAAATCGACCACACATATCTAGTTATTTACCTTCCTGATTCTAATAATTGACCTTATCTAATAGACTCAGCAATCACCTCGTCAAAAGATAGGCTAAAAACATGAAGATTTCAATCAATTTGCGTGATTAATGGCTTATACACTGGGACTAACAAGAACTCAAAACAGAATCACCTAATCCAAAACAAATCAATGCTAGATTCTGTTTCCGCACTTATTAACACTTGTTTTACACACTATACGTAAAACACTCATAATAAACCACATACAAAAAGTACAAACCAACAACACCTGTGTAAAAATACGTCTAAAAACCCCTGCTTTATCCACAGCTACTAAGAATTTGACTACAGGTAAATGTTACTAAGTGTGAACACATCAATTCACTGTGAGTTTACATAGGGGTTATTGACATTGGAAAGTAAAATTTCAAGGTGTGTGGACAAAAAAGTTTTCCTGTGAATGACTTTTCCACTAGTTGTGGATAAGTTTGTAAATCCTTGAAAATAAACTCGATTTAGCAAAACTTAAGTGTTGAAAACTGTTTACAACTAGACAATACTGAGTTTACATAATTTTAACACTTGAAGTTGCTAACAAACTAACACTACTGATGATGAGGGGCTTTTTTTTAAAATTATAAAATATATCATATAAGAGGACCAGAAATCCAGAATCACCCCTCTAAACAAAAACATTTAATTTCAAATAGATTTCATCTTATGAGTACAGGAGTTGCTTCAGTTGAAAAAGACCATCTATCTACTAGCACTCAATATCCTTCAGCGGTAAAGATCTGGTTGATCATCGGTTTAGTAATGATTTTCTTCCAGGTAGTTATTGGGGGAGTTACTCGATTAACAGGATCTGGATTGTCCATCACAAAATGGGAAATTGTGACTGGAAGCTTTCCACCGATGAATACTGCGCAGTGGGAAAAGGAATTTGATTTGTACAAGGCTACCCCACAATACCAAAAGATAAATGAGGGGATGAGCATGGGGGATTTCAAGTTCATTTACTTCTGGGAGTATTTTCACCGGCTCTGGGCTCGCTCTATGGGATTTGTCTTTATTATCCCTCTAGTTATCTTCTGGCGGAAGAAATGGATTGACAGACCCCTTTACAAGCGATTAGGGGGAGTTTTCCTATTGGCTGCTTTAGTAGCTTCTTTTGGATGGATTATGGTGGCTAGTGGATTGATTAATCGCCCATGGGTAAATGCCTACAAATTGACCATGCATTTATCTTTGGCTTTTATCCTCTACAGTTATTTGTTATGGACAACCTTTGGAGCTACGCTTCCCCATTTAAAAGTTATTAACAATAGGATGTTGAAAAGAGGTATTCTGCTCATTCTAGGGGTATTATCTCTACAAATAATATTAGGAGGAGTAGTTTCTGGAATGAAGGCTGGCCTATTTTATCCTACCTGGCCGGATATGAATGGTGAGTTGGTGCCGGCAGTATTATTAGATGGTAGCCAATGGACTGTGGATAACTTTGTGCAATACGATAAAGGCTTGTTTATGGCAGCCTTTATTCAGTTGGCTCATCGAACTACAGCTTATATATTGACTATCATTGTGTTAGCATATTTTTTCAAGGCGAGAAAGGTCAAAATTAGTAGTGGATTTCAATTGGGATTATACATGTTAATAAGTATGTTAATAATACAAGGTTTACTTGGAATCTTTACTTTAATTAATAGCGTAGGAAGCATTCCCGTGGGCCTAGGTGTGATGCATCAAGGTGGTGCTTTGATCCTATTAAGCATTTCATTATTTCTACTTTTTCAGCTAAGGAATGTTAAAAATTATGAAAATGTGGAAAACTATGTGGGAAAATTGTAGATTTGGTAATCTAACTTATTGATACTAAAGAAAAATGCCTCCTGGAGTTAAACTAAACCTCCAGGAGGTTTCTTTTTTTTTGACTATGTCAATTCGAACGAAATAGCCATTTTCTTGTAGATACCTACCGATTGGCCTTTATATTTGGCCGGTGTCCAAGTCGGTGAATTTTTCAAAACCCTTTCGATTTCTTGATCGCAACCGGATCCGATTCCTTGTAAAATCTCAATGTCTTGCAAGCTTCCATTCTTATCAATTAGGAAACGTACTTCTACTTTTCCTTCGATTCCATTTTCTCTTGCCTGCATGGGGTATTGAAGATTCTTGGCGATGAATTGACTTAGCGCTAATTCACCTCCAGGGAAATTTGCAGGTGTGAAAAGGGGAACTGGGGATGTTTCAATAGGAGTCGTCCAGGCCTGAGTAGGAAATACCGAAAGAAATAGAGTTGCTGCTAGTAGTAACAGCTTTGGGATGTTGGGGAAGGTTTTCATGATAATAAGGTTTTTTGGTATAATTGACTTTCAGTACAAATATGCCAGAACCTTAGGTGAGGGGCAATTCGGATTAAGTCAACTACGATATTTCTTGAGTCAGATGTACTTTTATTTAGTTAACTTGCTGTTCTAATGCATTTCAGATATGGTATTGATTGGTATACTGATGGGCATTATCGGCATACTAGTTGTCTTAAGCGCTCGTTCCATCACTACATTTTTTCATGAACTGGGGCATGCGATTCCATCGTTGCTCTTCACAAATGATCGAGTAGATGTCTACGTAGGATCATATGGCGATATTTCCAAAAGCTGGCAATTTGATCTTGGTCGGTTACGCTTCTATTTAACTTACAAGGTCTGGGGATGGGATTTGGGAATGTGTGTGAGCAAGGGCGCTCAGTATTATGTGCAGCAGATGATCATTGTATTGGCGGGCCCATTTATGAGTTTAAGTCTTGCAGCAATTTTGCTATTCACTTTGCTGTCATTGGATAGTCCTCCCCTCTGGAAGGGACTATACTTAGTCTTATTCTTGTCAACAATCTGGGACTTTTTTGTCAATATCATTCCCAGTAAAAATCCTATTCAGCTTCATGACGGATCCTCGACGTATAACGATGGAGCGCAACTTGTTCATTTATGGCAGGAGATAAAAATGCCAGATGTTTACTTCGAAGGTTTGAAGGCCAAAGCCGCTGAGGATTTTAAACAGGCTACAAAATATTTTGAGGAAACGATCACTTTGATTGGACCGAAAAAAGTAGTAAAAGAGCAATTACTGTCGAGTTTAATAGCTTCAGGGGAACACGGGAAAGCCCTTGAATTTTTTATTCAACAATACGGCAATAGGAAATTGAGTGTCACCCAGCATTTGTTGCTAGGAGATTTGTACATGAAAGTTCAGCAATACGAAAATGCACTGAAGGCTTATACTGCTTATCTATATATCGTATTCCGTGATGACGAGGCGGTTTGTAAAAAAGGATTGGCTTTGTTCTATTTGGGCGAGTACAATTTAGCGATAGCAGAATTTGATATAGCAGTTCGGATCAATGACCAACAGCCATTGGCTTATGCTTATCGAGGAAGAACTTACTTGGCATTGAGATTATGGCGGAAGGCGGAAGAGGATATAGTGCGCGCGCTGACGCTTAAGCCTGATTTCCCAGAGGCTCATCTATTCATGGGAATGTATCAAGAAGAGATAAAGGAATTTTCTTTGGCATTAAAATCTTACGTTAAGGCAAAAGAACTAAAGGTGGATTTTCATGGCATTGATTTCCTGATTGCTTCTGTTCAACAATTGATCGAAGAGAATTAAATATTTTGGCGTAGTTCTAAACAAGGGGTTTATGTTATATGAGCAACTTCAAGAAGCACTTTCATTTCTTAAGGAAAAAGCCAGTTTCCAACCTAAGTTTGGAATTATTCTCGGCACCGGCTTAGGGCAACTTGCTGATGATATCCAAGTGTCATCTTCTATCTCTTATAAGGATATTCCTCATTTTCCTGTTTCTACTGTGGAAAGTCATAAAGGACAACTCGTTTTTGGTCACTTAGATGGTATTCCTGTGGTAGCAATGGTAGGCCGCTTTCATTATTATGAAGGCTATTCAATGAAGGAGGTAACTTTTCCCGTTCGAGTATTAAAGCTATTGGGGATCGATCTGCTCGTGATTTCCAATGCGGCAGGTGGGACCAACCCTGATTATCAGGCTGGAGATATTGTTTTTGTGCGAGATCATATAAATATGCAACCGGAAAATCCACTCCGGGGACCAAATGATGAGCGACTGGGGATCAGGTTCCCTGATATGTTGGCTACTTACGATCGTCAGTTAAATGCAAAGGCTATAGCGATTGCTAAGTCAAATGGTATTCGTACACACGAAGGAGTCTACTATGGTTTGCAAGGCCCTAATTTGGAAACGCCGGCAGAGTATCAATTTATACACCGAGTAGGGGGAGATCTAGTGGGGATGTCAACAATTCCGGAGGTACTGGTAGCACGTCATATGAATTTGGCTGTTTTTGTATTATCTGTAGTTACTAACAAATGTTTTCCATTGGAAGCTATTAGAGAAACTACTTTGGAGGAAGTGATAGAGACGGCATCTTCTGCGGAACCCAAAATGAGATTAATAGTAAAAGAATTGTTGAAGGATTTAGTGGTAGGTTAACTTCGTACTACTCTTCTCACTAGTAGAAATAATATAGTAGCAATTAGTAGAAATCCAATAAGAGTTAAGGGATTGGATACAGCTTCTTCTAACACATCCCAAAATTTAAAAAATACAAAATAGAATAGTGCTCCCGTGAGGAGAAGCCCCATAAAGATTTGCTTGGCATTCATGAGATAAATGGTTTGTCTAATTAATGTGAAGTAATAGAATTGGAAGCAAAAATAAGTTTCTTTTCATCTCTTCATTATGTAAATTTGCCTGTTGGTTAAACATCCTGGCACAAAGCCTTGTTCAAGAATGTGTTGATAGGGAAAGACTGATTTTTACTTTCTGTCGGCACCACACCACAAGACGAGAATCCGCTCGCTGGACACAAAACATATGGCAAAAGAAAATCAAAACGGGATAAGTGCAAATGGTGAAGTCTTTGCCGATGACTACATCGAAGTCACAGGAGCAAGAGTACACAATCTAAAAGACATCAATGTTAAAATTCCTCGCAACAAACTTGTTGTGGTTACAGGGATTAGTGGAAGTGGAAAATCTTCGCTTGCCTTCGATACCATATATGCCGAAGGTCAACGGCGATATATGGAAACCTTCACGGCATATGCTCGCCAATTTATAGGCGAGATGGAGCGACCAGATGTCGAAAATATTGCTGGCTTAAGCCCCGTAATTTCCATTGAACAGAAAACGACGGGTCGAAACCCTCGTTCCACCGTCGGAACCATTACGGAGGTATATGACTTTATGCGCCTTTTATTTGCACGAGTTGGAGAAGCCTACTCTTTTGAGACCGGAAAGAAGATGGTGCGATATAGTGAGGAGCAGATGAAGGAACTAATATATGATCAGTTTGGGAACAAAAAGATCTCTCTGCTTGCTCCTTTAGTCAGAGGCCGTAAAGGACATTATCGAGAATTATTTGATCAAGTTCGGAAGCAAGGCTATGCCAAGGTTCGGATTGATGGCGAGATTGAAGATCTGAAGCCGGGAATGCAAGTCGATAGATATAAGATCCACGATATCGAAGTAGTGGTTGATAGACTGAAAGTCACGGAAGAGCGAAGAGATCGAATTGGTGAATCTTTACAAACCACCCTTCGGATTGGAAATGGTCTGTTGATGATCATGGATAATGATAGCAGTGAAGTGACGGTTCTCAGTAAACATCTGATGGATCCTGTTTCTGGCATTTCTTATGAAGAACCTTCTCCTAATTCATTTTCCTTTAATTCTCCTTATGGAGCATGTCCTAATTGTAAGGGATTGGGCATGGTGCATAAGGTGGACATGGACAAAGTAATTCCCGATGATACTAAGTCTATTAATCAGATAGGAATTGTTCCGCTAGGAGAAGTCCGGGACAATATGACCTTCAAGCAGCTGCGTGCAATTGCAAAGAAATATAAATTCTCTTTTTCTACACCCGTAAAGGATATTCCTGAAAAGGCATTGAATACCATTTTGAATGGTGGAGATGATAGTTTTGAAATTTCAGTGAATTATGGAAAGCAGGATTATTCTTACAATCTAGCATATGAGGGCCTCCTGCAAATGTTGGAACGATGGTATAAAAATTCTACCTCTGAAAAGATACGTCGTTGGGCGGAAGGTTTTTTGAGTATTGACAAATGTCCGGAGTGCCAAGGTTTACGTCTGAAGAAAGAGTCTCTTCATTTTAAGATAAATGAACGAAATATAGGTGAGTTGGCTGAATTGGATATTAATGATCTCCATGACTGGATGGATGGAGTGGGTAGTCAACTTTCCGAGCGACAGCAAATAATAGCTAAGGATATATTAAAGGAGATCCAATTCCGGTTGAGCTTTTTATTACATGTCGGTTTGGACTACCTGAGTTTGAACCGCCCAGCACGCACACTATCCGGAGGTGAAGCGCAAAGAATTAGGTTAGCCACCCAAATTGGTTCTCAATTGACTGGAATCACTTATATCCTTGATGAACCCAGTATAGGTTTGCATCAAAGAGATAATCAAAGATTGATCGAGTCATTGCGCGAGTTATCTGATATTGGAAATACAGTTTTAGTTGTCGAGCATGATAAGGATATTATGCTGGCGTCTGATTATTTGATCGATCTAGGCCCCGGCGCTGGACAGTTAGGAGGGGAGTTGGTTGGAGAGGGCGTGCCTGCGCAGTTTATTAAAAATGAGACCATTACCTCTGCCTATCTGAATGGGCTGGAAAAGATTGAAGTGCCTAAGAAGCGTCGAAAGGGAAATGGGAAATTTTTAGAATTGAAAGGGGCTACTGGAAATAATTTAAAGAAGGTAAGCATCAAAATTCCGCTGGGTACTTTCTGCTGTGTGACAGGGGTATCAGGTAGTGGAAAGTCTACCTTAATTAATGAAACCTTGTATCCCATTTTGAGACAATATTTCTATAAGAGTCTCAAAAAGCCTATGCCTTATGATAAGATTGTGGGCTTGGATCATGTGGATAAAGTGATTGAAATAGATCAATCTCCCATTGGTCGTACCCCCAGATCTAACCCAGCAACTTATACGGGTGTTTTCACTCCGATTCGAAAACTATATTCTGATTTACCTGAAGCCAAGATTAGAGGGTACAAACCAGGACGCTTTTCTTTCAATGTAAAAGGGGGGCGTTGTGAGGTCTGTCAAGGATCAGGGATGCGGATGATTGAAATGAATTTTCTTCCTGATGTTTATGTGGAATGTGAAAATTGCTTGGGGCGTCGCTACAACCGTGAAACGCTGGAGATTCTATTTAAAGGAAAGTCAATCAGTGATGTGTTAGATATGCCCGTTCGGGAGGCGGTCGAGTTTTTCAAAAATATTCCTAATATCTATCGGAAACTGAGAACCTTGAATGAGGTCGGTTTGGGATATATCACGCTTGGACAACAAGCTACTACATTGTCAGGTGGAGAGGCACAGCGCGTAAAGTTAGCGGAAGAGTTATCCAAAAGGGATACCGGCAATACCGTATATATTCTGGATGAGCCCACTACAGGTTTGCATTTTCAAGATATTCGACAATTGCTTGGTGTCTTGAATAAACTAGTGGATAAAGGGAATACCATTATTGTGATTGAACACAATATGGACGTAATAAAAGTAGCGGATCATATCATTGATATGGGCCCCGAAGGAGGCCATCGCGGAGGTACGGTGGTTGGTAAAGGATCTCCCGAAGCCATAGCTAAAAATAAGAAAAGTCATACCGGTCATTTTCTCAAAGAAGAATTACTGTAGATAGGGGTTGTGATTTTAGTGATAATTCTCGTATTTTATATGAGATAACATGAACGTCGCCACCCAAGCAGTATTTTACTAGATAAGATTTTATTTGTATCTAGTAGAATAGGGATTCCCTTGTTTAGAGAACAAGCGGAGATAAAGTGCTCTACCTTGTTTCCACATACAAACAGGTTATCTCAGTTTTTCGGAGCCTAATCGATACAAACATTTACTTACGCCTCCCATCTAAGCACTTGGGCTATGAGAAAAATGATCAACCAACTCTTTCGTCTTTACTACAAGCAGCGGTATAGAACGATTGAACATTATATGCGACATCCGCATGATGTTCAGCAAGCGCTTTTGACTCAATTAATTGAAGCAACGAGGCATACAGTCTGGGGAAAGAAGTATGATCATCGATCAATTCAAAACCTTCCGACTTTTATGGACCGGATTCCAATTAGTCAATACGAAGATGTTCAACCGTATATTAAGCGGATGATGTTGGGAGAGAAGGATGTGCTTTGGAGTGGGCAGGTAAGGTGGTTTGCTAAATCTTCCGGAACTACAGATGGGAAAAGCAAGTATATTCCGGTCACTAGCCAAAGTAGAAAGTACTGTCATATTCGGGGTACTTGGGACACCATGACACTTTTCTACCGCCATCGCAACGATGCACGGCAGTTCGAATGCAAGAGTATAGTTATGGGCGGGACTGTAGAAAGATATGCTCCCTATCCCAAGACAATGATTGGAGATGTTTCTGCTATCATGATTAGTCATATGCCCTTTGTGGGACGACCATTTTATATTCCTGATTTTAAGACGGCGCTTCTTCCTGATTGGGAAGAAAAATTAGAGCGGTTAGCAAAATTAGCAGCCGAGACGCCGAATGTGGTGATGATTGGTGGAGTACCTACATGGACCGTAGTATTACTTCGGCGTATCTTAGAACTGACGGGGAAGCAACATATGTTGGAAGTATGGCCAGAAGCTCAGTTGTATGTGCATGGTGGGGTTAGCTTTGTTCCCTACCGAGAACAATTTAGAAACTTCTTTCCTTCGGATGATTTTACCTACCAAGAAACCTATAATGCTTCGGAAGGTTTTTTTGCGGTTCGGGATGACTTTTCATCCAATGATATGTTGCTCCTACTAGACAATGGGATTTATTATGAATTCTTACCGGTAGAAGAATGGTACAAAGAGCACCCTAAAGCGATACCCTTATCCGAAGTTGAGGTGGGGGTAAATTATGCTATGGTGATCAGTACCAATGCGGGGCTATGGCGATATGTACCAGGAGACACGGTGATGTTTACTTCAACCTATCCTTATAAAATTCAGATCACTGGCCGTACCAAGCAATTTGTCAATGCCTTCGGGGAGGAAGTGATGGTGGATAATACAGACAAAGCTTTGGCCAAAACCTGTTTGACCACTCAAGCTACGGTAGTGGACTATACGGTAGCACCGATCTACTTTCAGCAGGAAGACCGTGGACGACATGAATGGTTGATTGAGTTTGAACATCCTCCTTTTGATTTGGAACGGTTTACTCAACTATTAGATCAAAACCTGCAAGCCATTAATTCTGATTATGAAGCCAAAAGGTATAAGAGTATTGCCTTGGCAAGATTAAAATTAACGGTTTTGCCAAATGGGACCTTTAAGGAGTGGCTTAGAGCTAAAGGCAAATTAGGAGGACAACACAAGGTTCCACGGCTGGCTAACGATCGAAAATACATTGATGAAATTCTTTCCTTTACAGCTACTTAGCTACATCAATTGAATCTTTCTTTTCTCTCATTCGTATGATCGAATATTGCTGTATCAACAGTATTCCATTTATCTCAATCCACATCTAGAACTTTTTTTAGCACTTGACACCATATTAATCATCTTCGTGATATAAAATAAGTTTGGTGCTATATAGACTCCTAAACAAAAATCTATACTTTTGCCCTTTCTATAGTGGGCGAAGTGACTCGGAGTTGTAAGTGAAGTTTTCTAAGTTCCTAACCAATCCTTTTACCAATAGTTATTCAATTAAGTTTGGTTGATTAAAGACCGATGCTATGAAGGTGTTAAAATTTGGTGGTTCATCTGTAGCTAAGCCAGATCGAATCAAAGGTGTTGTAAATATCCTGAAGTCCTATTATGTACGTGGGGATCAATTTACCGTTGTGTTTTCTGCTTTTGGAGGCGTAACAGATATGCTGATCCAGATGAGTGAGAAAGCTGCCGAGGGGGATGATGGATACTTAGAGATGTTTGAAGAATTTAGTCAGCGTCATCTGGAGGCTGCCCGAACACTGTTGGGACAAGAACATCTCCAGCAAGTAATTCCGCACTTGGATAATAATCATGAAGTATTGCGGAATCTATTGTATGGAATCTTTTTGGTTCGAGAGGCCTCACGTCGTACGATGGATTATGTGTTGAGTTTTGGCGAGCGGAATTCAGCTTATATAATTTCTTTTGCATTGAAAGAGCAGGGTATTAATGCTAGCTATTTGGATGCAAGAAAGCTGGTCAAAACGGATAAGAGTTTTGGTTCGGCTAAAGTGGATTTCAATCGAACGTATCAGAATATTCGAAATCATTATAAGGAGCATCCCGAGATTCAGGTGGTAACTGGTTTTATTGCCTCGGCCAAAGGTGGCTTGACTACTACTCTTGGGAGAGGAGGTTCTGATTATACAGCCTCCTTAATTGCTGCTGGCCTCAATGCAAAGGTCATAGAAATATGGACTGATGTGGATGGTGTGCTGACAGCTGATCCACGGAAGGTGAAGAAGGCATTTACGATTCCAACGATGACCTATGCTGAAGCAATGGAGATGTCACACTTTGGAGCAAAGGTCATCTACCCTCCTACCCTGCAGCCAGCTTTACAGAAGGGAATTCCGCTATACATTAAAAACACCTTCAATCCAGATTTTTCGGGAACATTAATTTCTGAGAAGCCTGATCTGCAAGGAGCTGCGGTTAAGGGGATTTCGTCTATTGGAGATGTGGCCTTGTTGACCTTATCTGGTAGTGGCCTTTTTGGAGTACCTGGTATTGCCGCAAGACTATTTAATTCTTTGGCGCAGGCAGAAATCAATGTCATTTTGATTACTCAAGGATCATCGGAACATGCCATTAGCTTTGCCATCCAACCTAGATGGGCTAACAAGGCTAGGCAGATTGTGTCGAAGGCTTTTGAGTATGAAATGCAAATGGGAATTGTTGACCCCATCAAGGTAGAAGAAGATCTTTCGGTTGTAGCAATCATTGGCGAGAACATGAGGTACCGGCCAGGTATTGCTGGTCGCCTTTTCCAAGCACTTGGGAAAAATGGAATCAATACTACAGCTATTGCTCAAGGTTCTTCCGAGCTGAACATATCTGTGGTCATCAATAAGAATAATGAAACAAAAGCCTTGAATGCTTTACATGAGTCATTCTTCTTATCTGATACCAAGGAGCTTCACCTATTCATGGTTGGTGTTGGCTTAATTGGTGGAACCTTGCTAAACCAAATTAGACAACAGGCAGAATATTTGAAGAGTAGTCGATCATTAGAAATTAAGGTGGTGGGTCTATCTAATACCAAGACCATGTTGTTCAATGAAGGGGGGATCGATCTAGCTACTTGGAAAGAGGATTTGAAAGCTTCTCCTATGTCGGCTGATCTTTCCACCTTTGTGGAGAAAATGAAAAACTTCAATTTGGCTAATACCATTTTTGTTGACAATACAGCGGACGATAAGATTGCTGATTTTTACGAAGGAATACTCGATTCTAGTATTTCTATCTCAACACCAAATAAGGTGGCGACATCTTCTTCATATTTACAATACCAACGACTAAAGCGCATTGCTCATAAGAGAGATGTTCAATTCATGTATGAGACGAACGTAGGGGCTGGTTTACCCGTGATCTCAACTTTACGTGATTTGATGATTAGTGGAGATCGTATCATTAAGATCGAGGGGGTATTGTCAGGATCGTTGTCTTTTATCTTCAATACTTTCAAGCAAGGAATTTCTTTTAGTGGTATTGTGAAAGAAGCTGGAGATAAAGGGTACACTGAACCAGATCCGAGGATTGATTTGAACGGCGTAGATGTGAGGAGAAAACTTCTGATTCTGGCACGGGAATCTGGTATGTCTTTAGAAAGTGAAGAAATAGAAATTGAGAATATACTTCCGGAAGCTTGTAGAATAGCTCCGACGGTAGAAGCCTTTTTTAAAGAATTGGAAAAAGCAGATTCTCATTTTGACGAAATGATTAAGGCTGCCACAGCTGCTAATAATCGATTGCGGATGATTGCTAAGTTAGAAGACGGTAAAGCAAAGATTGGTTTACAAGAGGTTGATCAAGATCATCCTTTCTATAGCTTGAGTGGAAGTGACAATATGATCGTCTTTACCACAGAGAGATATAAGGAACGACCATTGGTGGTAAGAGGACCAGGGGCTGGTGCGGAGGTTACCGCAGCAGGGGTATTCGCAGAAATTGTCACCATTGGGAATTATCTTTCTTAAATCCCTGTAAATCAAATGTTTATACTTAAAAGTGGCATTTTTCAGGGATTGAAAAATGCCACTTTTTATTTAAACAACTGATTATCAAAGACTTAAGTTAATTTGTTTTTTTAATTGGTCCTTGCGGATCATATACAGATATTATTGATCTATGAATGCAGGTTTAAAAGTTTTCGCCCCCGCGTCAGTTGCCAATGTGGCTTGTGGTTTTGACGTTTTAGGGTTTGCTATAGAAAAACCAGGAGACGAGATCATTGTACGATTTTCGGATAAACCCGGTTTAAAGATTACAGCCATCACAGGCGCGAAAGGAAAGCTTCCTTTTGAAGTTGAAAAAAATACGGCTGGATATGCGGCCCAACGCTTGCTGGAACATCTGGGCGAAACCGAGCGAGGTATAGAGATGGAAATCCATAAGAAGATGCCCTTTGGAAGTGGGTTAGGATCAAGTGCAGCGAGTGCTGTTGCCGGGGTAATGGCTGTGAATGAATTACTGAAGCGCCCATTGGAGAAACGCGAGTTATTGCATTTTGCAGTACTAGGAGAGCAATTGGCTGATGGGGCATATCATGCAGATAATGTGGCTCCCTCACTAATAGGTGGGATGATCTTGATTCGCAATAACGAAGATCTCGATGTACATCGTTTGCCCTTACCTCAAGGAATATATGCCTCAGTCGTATATCCACATGTGAAGATTCTGACTAAAGATGCTCGGGCTGTATTGAGTGATCAAGTAAGTCTGAGTAAGTGTATTCAACAGAGTGGTAACCTAGCTGGGCTAGTGGTTGGACTCTATAATGGTGACCTGGATCTTATAAGTAGATCATTGCAGGATGTTATAATCGAACCGCAGCGCGCAAAACTTATTCCTCATTTCTACAAGGTAAAAGAAGCTGCTATGAATGCTGGAGCAATGGGGTGTAGTATCTCTGGTGCGGGCCCATCTATATTCGCATTATCGGCCAATAGTCTTATCGCAGAAAATGTGGGAGCAGCGATGGAGAAAGTTTTTCATGATGCCAAGATTCCAAATGAACTCTTTGTCTCCCCTATTAACCAGGAGGGAGCTATAAAATGTTAATCTATGAAATTATATAGTACCAGGAATAAGGAGAATATAGCGGATTTGAAGGAGGCGGTGATGAAGGGATTGCCGGATGACAATGGCCTATATATGCCAGAGTCGATACCTAAGTTACCACAAGATTTCATCAATAATTTGTCAGATTATTCATTCCAAGAGATAGGGATTACCATCTGCAAGGAGTTATTTGGTGACTACATACCTGCTTCTGATATTGAACAGATCATAAATAAGGCATTGGAATTTCCGGCTCCAGTAGTTCAGCTGGATGAACATAGGTATATTCTAGAATTATTTCATGGCCCTTCGCTGGCCTTTAAGGATTTTGGTGCAAGGTTTATGGCCCAATTGATGGGCTATTTTAATAAAGGGGAAGATGATAAATTAGTAATACTAGTGGCTACTTCGGGTGATACCGGTGGAGCTGTGGCAGCTGGGTTTTATCAAACGCTAGGAATAGAAGTAGTCATCCTCTACCCTAGTGGCAAGGTAAGTACATTGCAGGAAAAACAGTTGACTACCTTGGGTCATAACATTACAGCGCTAGAGGTAGATGGGACATTCGATGACTGTCAGGCTTTGGTGAAAAAGGCATTTCTTGATCCTGATTTAACTAGTAGAATTCGCTTGAGTTCAGCTAATTCTATAAATATTGCGCGCTTGATTCCTCAGTCATTCTATTATTTCGAAGCATTTAAGCAGCTACCTAAGGAGGGGCATCCGATTGTTTTTTGTGTCCCCAGTGGCAATTTTGGTAATCTAACTGCAGGCCTATTGGCTCAAAGAATGGGACTTCCTATCGCCCATTTTATCGCTGCAACAAATAAAAATGATGTTGTTCCCTCCTATTTGGACAGTGGTCAGTATGAACCAAGGCCATCTGAACGTACGCTTTCGAATGCTATGGACGTTGGAAATCCTTCCAATTTTGCTAGGATGGTTGATATATATAGGGCCTTTGAAGAAGTAGATTCACCGATTGAAAGTGCCTGGGGAGATATGAGAAATGCCATTTCTGGGTTTGCGTATAGTGATTCAGCTACAGAATCAGCAGTACTAGAAGTGAGTAAAAAGTATGATTATACGATCGATCCGCATGGAGCAGTTGGGTATTTGGCCTTAGAAGAATACCAAAACGAGCATCCGAATACTCGAGGGATCATCCTTGAAACGGCACACCCAAGTAAGTTTCTAGATGATATGGAACGAATTCTTGGGCGTGAGGTGGAGGTTCCGGAACGCTTATCCGTGCTAAAAGACAGGGAGAAGAAGGCTCATTATACAGAGAATGACTATGATGATTTCCGTTCTTGGCTATTGAATAACTACTAGAATTGATAGGAAATAACGCTTCAAATAGAAGATTGACCGGGGATAGATCATGGATTTGTCCCCGGTTTTTTATGTAATGTTCCACGTGGAACATACGTTTTGAGTGGTATCTAAATCTAGTTTTCTATGTTCCACGTGGAACATTAGACCTTTTACTCTAGAGGGAATAATTCTTATTGGAGTAAGTAGAGTACCATCTGAAGGTGTTTGTGGGCCATCGCCTTGGTTGACTTCACCCTATTTCTTATCATAAACATACCTGTCATAGGCTAAGGTATGAGTTAAAAACTAAGGTAAAGTGACTCCTTTTCGGACTTTCATAGACTAATTTTCACTCCTAATTCTTTCTTATCAATAGCTTATCAAGGCATTTCCTAGGCTACTAATCTCCTAAATACTCTAATTGTAAACGTGGTTATAAGGCTACTTCTGCTAGGAAATTATCCTGTAAGTGGTAGGTGTATGGAGACAATTTGATAGGAATGTACTAATTGTAGCCCTATACATAGGTCCAATCTACTTCTAGTTTTAGGTGATCTATATTGATTGAAAGTTGGTAATAGGTAGGTTTACCCTCATTCGTGTCTTGCTAACTATATCGAAATTCAACTCATATGCATAAGAGCTGGGTAGCATGTAGCTCCTTTTTGAAAAGACCAACAGAGGTCGAGCCCCGAAATTGTGATGCAGTCAAGTAGTATTTCTTAGTCTATATCTCTGTAAGAATGATTATTGAGAGCTATACAGAAAAGAAAAAGTAAGGAGCTTTACCCCTAATGTTAGCAGCATATGATTCAAAAAATGGTAGCCTAAATAGATTCCGCATGGTGAGATATAGACAAGTTACAC
Source organism: Saprospiraceae bacterium (assembly GCA_019634045.1). GTDB lineage: Bacteria > Bacteroidota > Bacteroidia > Chitinophagales > Saprospiraceae > DT-111. Next base: position 1,415 of record JAHQWA010000033.1, on the reverse strand, counting down.
TAGAAATATGTTGGATTAGGCATGGACTTGGATGTAGGATCAAGGGTGAAATTGGTAATGAAAGAGAGACCAAAGAGAGAACAACTGATTCAAATTTGCTAGGGGAAGTAAGAGAATAGTGGACCTGTTTCCATGAAATTGATTCCGATTTTATAGTGAAGATTGTCTTGTCCATGTGATGTAAAGAGAATGTACGCTTGATGCCAATCGTATCCAGTACATATGTAAAGAAGATGAGTACGGGTGCAGTGGGCTAATAATTAATAGGATTATTGAAGTAATGTGTATTGAATGCTGGGACATTTATACTGCTGAGATGGTATTCCCTACCCACAAGCAGCTGGCAAGTTAAGTTAGGATAATATCATCTTTGATCGAGTTCTCTATTTATATCTGCTCCATTCAATTTGTTCTTACATGTCAGAATCTGCTTGATCCTACCCCTACCCTATAACTATGCCATACCTTTTTTCAATACTCATTTTATAGTTTGTCCTTGGATTGGACACATCGGTGAAAGTCGAGTTGGTGAAAATGATGCTGATTTCTATATTCATTTGGAAGCAAAATTCGAAGACTAGTTACCCATGCCTATTGAATAGCTGACCTCTTTTGCTATTTAATAAGGAGAAATCCGCTTGAGCTTCGGGTAAGAATAATTCCATAGATTCCTAATGTTTTGATAGGCCACACTCCTAGCCCATCCATTCTTGAATTGATCTGGGATTCTCAATCGTATTTCTACTAATGTCTCTTCATAATCCCAACTAAAAGTCCGGACTATTGGGAATTCATTTTTTTTTTGGAGTTAAAAACATCTGATGTATGTACTGTACCTTCGTCCTAGATATTGATAGGACAATCACTTTTTTATGCTCTAGTTTTCTACCGTAGATAGTTCAACTTGGACCATCATAGCATAGAGATGATTGGTGAGTGAAAACTCAATCGGACTGGGACATTACTACTCAGTAATCTCTATCCTTTTTGTTACTATTGATTGCCCGAGATTGAAATTAGCTTGTCTTGTTCTATTAGATATATATCCCTTTCAGTATTGTTGCAGAATATCTTGAGGTAGATCTTTGACCTAACTTGTACATGTTCCTTTGGTAGTTGTACCCCTCCTATTTATACAATTTTCTAATTTCGATTTCTGACCTTGATTAGATACTGAGCTTGTAATAAGCTGTGCCCATGGGTTAGGGATTTAGCCATAGGATTAGCTATTGAGTAGAGTCCCATTTACGATTATCTCATTCTATTGTCTTATTACAAATGACTTGCAGTATGCACTCGGAAATAACTCGATATGATGTATAGTGTTGAATGTTTAATATCCATTATCCATTATCCATTATCCATTATCCATTATCCATTATCCATTATCCATTATCCATTATCCATTATCCATT
>JAHQWA010000427.1 GCA_019634045.1 Saprospiraceae bacterium | reverse complement strand
GAGGAGTACGAGAATTTTGATGGTCGCTTCGGACATCTCTTTTATAAAGACGCTTTTTCCAATTATAGATTAAGAGTGGAATATCGCTTTGTCGGGGAACAGTTGCCCGATGGCCCAGCTTGGGCTTTCCGAAACAATGGCTTAATGCTACATTGCCAAGACCCGAAGACCATGCTAAAGGACCAGGATTTCCCGGTTTCTATCGAAGCCCAAATCCTTGGCGGTAATGGCACGGACGAAAGATCCACCTGCAATCTCTGTACGCCGGGTACCCATGTCGAAATGGACGGAAAACTCATTAAGCAACATTGCATTAGCTCTTCTTCCAAAACCTTTCATGGTGACGATTGGGTAAAGGCCGAATTCGTCGTTTATGGGGACTCTTTATTCCAACACATCGCCGAAGGAGATACCGTACTGGTCTACAATAAATCACAGATCGGAGGAGATCTTCCAGAGGGATTCCCTTTAGGTGAAGGTGCTTCCCTAAGTAGTGGCTACATCTCTATCCAAAGCGAAACGCATCCTACCGAATTCCGAAAAATAGAACTACAAGAAATTAAGTAGCAATGCTCCTTGAACTTCATAGAACAGATGCTGAAAATGAGGCATTTAGATCCTTGGTGCAACAATTGGATGCTGACCTTGATGATCGTTATGGAGATCAACAAGACTTTTATGGTCAATTCAATGCTTTGAGTGCTATCAAATATGTAGTGCTAGCCTATCTGGACGAGGGTGCCGTAGCCTGTGGGGCCATTAAGGAATTTGATGATCAGTCGATGGAAGTAAAACGCATGTATGTACAGAAAAACGCCCGAGGAAGAGGGATCGCAACCGGGGTGTTGCAGGAGTTAGAAAGCTGGGCTAAGTCACTGGGGTATAGCAATTGCGTATTGCAATTGGCAGATAATCAGGCTGAAGCTTTAGCGCTTTATGTGAAGAATGGCTATGTCCAAACGGCTAATTTTGGCCAGTACATCGGAGATGAAAATAGCATCTGTATGCGCAAAGAGTTAGGGTGAAACTTTCTTTTGGTGGACTAGACTAGAGGGCTATTTTCTGAGGAGTTTTCCTCTCATCAATTCATCCACCACACCTTTGCGCAAACGGACGCTGACCGGCACCTTTTGCCCACCAAGAATCAGCTGATTGCCCTCAATCGCTTCCACTTTATCTTTAGCTACCACATATGATTTATGTACTTGAAGGAATTGACCTGTGGGTAGCATCTCGATAGCCTGCTTCAGCGGCACCAAGGTCATTATCTTCTCGCTGGCGGTATGAAAAAGAATGTAGTTTTGCATGCTTTCTATATACAAGATGTCGGTCACCTGAAGCTTGACCAACTGCTGATCCGTCTTGACAAAGATATAGTCTTCTTCTTCTGTAGCTGTTCTTTCCTGGGAAGATAAAAAGCGTTGAGCTTTATTGGCGGCCTGCAAAAAACGCTGGAAGGAGATAGGTTTCAATAAATAATCCACAACATCAAACTGGTAACTTTCAATGGCATACTCTGGGTGTGCGGTCGTAAAAATGACTAAGGGAGATTGGGTCAAGGTACTAAGCCACTCTAGACCACTCATCATAGGCATATGAATGTCTAAGAATACCAGGTCAATTTCCTTTTCCTTAAGCATATTGTTGGCTTCCAGGGCATTCTTACAGCTCCCAACTAGCAAAAGGAAATCGATTTCCTCAACATAGCGAGCCAATGCATCTCTACCAATCGGCTCATCATCGACGATAATGCATGTAATGATCTCTGTTTTCATCCGATGCGTTTTAGGGGTATATCGAGAAGTACCTCAAATTGGCCTGCTTCCTTCTTGATAGTTAGTTGATAGGAATTGGCATAGATCAAATTTAGCCGTCGTCGTACATTTTCTAAGCCAATGCCTCCTTCTAGCGCATTGGCCTGCTTTTGCTGTTCTTGAAAGCTATTGCAAAGATGCATCACTAAACGTTGATCTTCTATCTTCAATACTAAATTCAGCCTGTTGTCTTCCTTTTCAGGATAATGACTCAGGTATTTAAAGGCATTTTCCACGAACGGAATGAGTAGCAAAGGTGCTACTTCATACTTCTCTTTGCTGAAAGGGAAAGCCGTGCTGATTAGCGCATTTTCTCCTTTTCGTATCTCTTCCAAGGAGATGTAATTCTGTAGGTTGAGTAATTCTTTATCAAGGTCTATGTAATCTTCTCTGCATTCGTATAATTGGTAACGAAGCAATTCACTAAGTTGCAGTAGGGTTTCTTTAGCCTGATTGGGCTGCTGATCAATGAGGTGATAAATGCTGTTGATTCCATTAAACAACGAATGTGGATTGATCTGTGCTCGTAGAAAAGCCAATTCTGCTTCCAACTTCTCTTGCAATAAAAACTGATGCTCTCTTTTCTTGTGGATCAACTCCAATGGCAAATGGTAGGCTATTCCTAATGCCCAAAAAATGGCGTTAATTAAGAGGGTAACCCAAAAGGCTCCAGCTGCTAGGGATAGCGTTGCAGCAAAACTGGGGACACGGATCAAAAAACTGCCAAACGCCCCATCAATCAAAACCTCTATGGACTGACAAATCAGCAACCAAGCGATGCTAAGTACCCAAAACAATTTAGGTCGGCCTTGGTAGAACCGTGGATACAAGAAAAAGGCGTTACCATAGAAGAGGAGAGCATTGAAGAAGTAACCGTATAACACAGCAATCCATAAACTCCCATCTGCCCCTGAAAAAAATAGCCAATCCCAACCTCGGTACCCGCAGATTAGCAGCAATAAACTCCATATCACTACATGTAGTAACCAATCTCCCCAAAAGTTGGGAAAGAGAAACGAAAGTTTATTGCTGCTAGTTTGAGAAGGCATTAGTTACCTAGTTTTTCATTCATTTTAGCACGGAAAGCCGGATTCGTTAGCACCTCCAACTCAAAGGCATTCATGGACTGTTGCAATCGCTGCGAGGACAACAAAGATAAGTCATTGAAGAAATAGGCCAATTCGGTGGTATTTCCCGCTTTATCCTTGGCATAGCTGGCTTTAGTCAACACCCATAAGGTGCTTCCCCCTTTCATCCCAGCATGCTGCAACCACTGTTGGTTGGCAGGATTGGTCATCAGGCGTTCCAGGAGAGGATCAAGCTGCTCATGAATGGCTGGACTAAAATAGGTTTTACTGTTCAGTTTCTTCATCAGTCCAGCGTAGGCCTGAGGGCTAGAGCCTGGTAGATAATTGGACCATAAATATTGGAAATCATGATCGATGATTATTTCCTCGAAGGCTGCCTTCAGCTCCGTCACCTCATCTGTTCGAAGTCGCTTGTGAAAATCAAATGCTGCTTTTGCGAATGCTTCCTGCCCCATATCCTTAACCTTACCATTCAGCTGACCATTCTCTTGCAAACCTGGGAAGGCTAAAGGCACCAGCAAAGAACCAGCCGGAGGGAAAATATGATCGTGCGGACTAAGGCCCAGTTTTTCCAGATTAGCATTGACTTCTTCGAGTCCTACTTTCCAAATAAGAAAGTCCGTGTTGGCATTAGAACTGTATTGAATCATGCCAGCGGCCACCTCCTTTAGTTTTACTTTTCCATCTACCACCTTGGATAGTTGCTGTATCTCATTCAACCAGTTAGGATGTGCATTCCCATCCGTATTGGCTAGGTAGAAACGGTCCAGGTCGCTGAGTAAAATTTCTTCATTAGGGTCGATCTTACCACTGGTAGCTTGTTCGGCATAGGTGATGGCCACTACAATTTTCATGGTGCTGGCAAGCGGCGATTTTCGGTTCCCGTTCAATTCCGCTAGCACAGAGTCATTTCGTACTAAATAGATGGAAGATTTGTCTGGGTTCTCCAGCATGTACTCCAAGACGTATTCTGGATTTGGAACCAGATAAGAGAAGGCGGTTAAGGCTAATAGTAGCAAAATACCACCAATGACAGTTAAAACGATGAATATGGATCTCATTAGCAATGAATTTAAAGTTCGTAAACATTGCTACAAAACTATCCGCTAGTTTTTCTTCTGTCAAAAACGATTTATGAGCGTCGGGAAATGCTTGATGAGCGTTGAAAGGGGAGCTCGGAAGGGGTAGAATAGGGTAGAGGCGGGGAATAATTTCGGTTGGATTACTTAACTATTCCCCGCCCTCTGCTTGTTATCTTATACTTATCGGATAACTACTTTCTGGAAGTATTGCTTATCTCCTTGTAAGATCACCAAACCGTATAAGCCTGCTGGTAAACCACTAACATTTACTGTTTGACGATCGGCTGGCCGACCTAGTGCAGGGGCTTTGACCATGCGGCCCTGAGTATCTACCAATCTTACTTGATACGGGGTGTTTTCTTGTAGACTAGACTCAATGAAAAGTTGGCCCTTTGCTGGATTGGGATAAACATGAAAGTCTTGATCATCCACAATGGCAATCGTATTGCTAACTTGATCAATGAGACCACTTCTTTCATTCTCCAAGACACTTCTCATGATTGCAATCTGACCCTTTGTGAAGGAATTCAGACAATCTTCTCTAGCATAGTCCATGAAGTTTTCAAACATATCCAGCTTATCCGTTTCTCCTTCTTCACAAGTATTTTGCTCCGCATCACAAGCGAACTGACTGGAAACGCCTTGTTGTGGAGTGTCAACTACACCGTCATCCGCATCACAATCAGGAATCCCCAAGATGGACAATAGACCATCGCCCCAAATGTGGCGAAGACCTAGGTAATGACCAACTTCGTGGGTGATTGTTCTACCACGAACAGGAATGGTTACTTCATCCATACCCAGTAGACCGCTAGCCGTATGGGTCCCCGTTCTTCTGAATACTTCTTGATGAATTACAACGCCATCCAGTTCTGGAGAAGGAGCATTCGCTCCATCTGGCCAGTGTGCCAAATCTGCTGGTGGATAGGCATATCCTAGCAGACTACCACCTTCGATGTTGCAGACCCAAATGTTTAGATACTTCTGGGTATCCCAGGCATCGCTACCACCTTCGGCAGTTTGCTTAACATTATCAGGTAGGCTTCCACCCAATAGGTCTAATTCAAAGGTAGCTTGTGTTTCTACTCTTTCAACAGCAGCTAGTTCAAATTCGATAAATGGATCTCCAACCACATCCAGAAAATCTTCTCGAATGAGCTCTGCATCGGCATTCTTTCTTCTAAAATCTTCATTTAGTACATCAATAACATCCTTGATTTGGTCTTCTGGGATGTTCTGGCTTTCCTCCTTATAAACGATGTGTACGACTACAGGAATTCTGTAGATTTCAAGGTCCTTTGCCAGTTGTGGCCGTTTTTTTACGTCTTGTAGCAATTGGTCTGCTTGGGCCTTGAAGCCCGGATACTGTTGTTCTAACGTGTGTACATAGTGATCATAGCCACATCCTTTTGGTGCGGCAGGTAGGTTTTGTGCTTGCCCATAAGTAAAAGTAAAGCAAACAAGAAGCATGAGTAATACGCGAATCATAGCGTGACTTTTGTGGGATGAAATGCCAATCTACCAGCCCAGGAGGACCGTAAATGTGCCAGCAAGAAGTATAGATTGTACTTCTAGGTACAATTACCAATCACTCAGGGGGTAAACCTCTCGGCTCCCGGTTATTATAGGGCATGGAAATTGTGCTACTGCACTTTGTGGAGAAAAAATAGAAATGTTGCAGCGCGAAGATAAGTGCAAATCACAAAAATTACAAATACAACTTTATCATTTATGTGAAAAAAAGCTAATATTAGTGCTCGGAAACTATACTTGCCCTTCACTAGAAATTACACAAGAGATGGATTTTCAAGAGTTTAAACAGACATTGTCAGATGCGAAACCACCGAGTGGTATTGGGGAAGAATTGACGGCACTCTGGTATGCCGGTAAGGACGATTGGGAGCGTTCGCACAATATTGCACAGGACATACCGAACCGGAACGGAGATTGGATACATGCTTATCTACATCGTTGGGAGGGAGATGAATGGAATGCCAGCTATTGGTATAGAAGGGCTGGAAAATCCAAACCTAGCTATTCTCGACATCAAGAATGGGAAAACATCGTGCAAGCTTTATTAGACTAGAAAGAGGAGTGTAGGGCTTAATTATTACTAGCTTCCTCCTTGGCGTCGAGGCGTTCAAATCGCTTAACCTTCTTTCGGCTCTTGAAAGGAACGTATCGATACGGGTGATCTTTGAGATCATTCGACAAGGAATCTGCATTCCTAATCAATCGTTGGAGATTGTAGTACAACTCATCATCTTTCATCAGCTTTCCTAAGGTTCCTTCGCCATTACCGATTCCACTTACCGTTGCAGAAACGCCATCTAATGTGGTAGTTGCTGAGGCTAAGGTCTTCTGCAAATCCTCTAGCGTTTGCTGAAACTCACCAATAGTCTGATCCAAGTTAGCATCGGCCAATTGGCTGGTTAAGGTGTCTGCATTTTTCAATACATTCACCATTGTACCTTTATTTTTATCTAATTCGCCAGCAAGGTTATCCAAGCTTCCTAGGGTGCTTTTTATTTCGTTATTGAGCAAACCATTCAACTTGGCGGAGGCAACCGATAGTTGGCTGGTCGTAGCGTCCAGATTACGAAGCGTTTTCGCAAGTGGATTTTGACTCTCAATACCCAAAAACTTTTGATCGATGGAATCTAGTAGCACTAGCAGCGTAGACTCCAACTTTTCAATGTAGAGTTCAAGGTTGTCAGTACCCACCATGCTACCGATCAAACCCAAGGTTTCGCCTTCCAAGAAAGAACCAATCTCGGCACAATCTATGCCATTACACGGCTTGTCATATTTCAACATCACATCCATGCTACCCATGACACTGGTCGTGGCAATTATCGCCTTAGTTTCCTTGGGAATGCTGATCTCCTTGTCCAAGTCCAAAACAACAAGAACCTGTTCCTTCTCACCTGGTAGAAGTTCCACATTCGACACCGTACCTACATCCACACCATGGATTTTCACATCCGTTCCAATCTGCAGGCCACTTACATCATCATAGAGCACCTGATAAGTATTGGTTTTCACCAATATGTTGTTACCGATGATAAATTTGTAGCCCCAAAACGCAAGAGCGATGGTCACAATAGCAAGGAGGCCAATTTTTATTTCGTTAGACATCTGACAAGGGTTTAAACGAACCGCAAATGTATACTTCTAATGGGATAAATCAGTGATTTTGAGGAAAATTTTCTATGATACGGCTCCTACAGGCTAAGGACCAGGGCCCCGAATCTGCGTATCAAACCGTACGTATAGAAATGTAGGTAATCCAAAGCCGGTTATCCCAGGCGGCACTCGGATATAACACCTAAGCAGCGCCAGAGTTTGAATTGACTACAAAAATCTACTCAGGGGAAGAGAGGATTCCAGCCGGCCAGCGTAGAAGGCTAGATATCGAAGGGTTTTTCAGCATACCTAACTGCTGATACAATTATCAGGCAATGGCTTAATAATTGTATCAGCACGATATGGCCAACGAATGGATAAAATTTATTGCCCCAATTCTTCGCGAGCGGCTTGTACAGGGATCTTCTCTCCGTTTTTGTAAGCCACAATGAAGGCATCTTTAAATCCTTGTTTTTGTACTTGTAACTTGGCCGCAAAGGCTTGTTGGAAGTTTAAAAAATGCCGAGCTTGATACTTAAAGAGGCTACTTTCTTGAATGACTTCGATTCTGTAACTCACTTGCCTCCATTTAGGCGTACTCGTGGATAAAGGCTTTGGAGAGGCGGCCAGTTGCACGCAGAAACGGATGTTTTGTTGACGCGCTCTAGCTGAGCTTGCGGCCGGTCTATGGTTTGAATTTCCTGTTGTAGTCGCGGCACGACTGGTAGGAGCAGAGGTACTCCTTACGCTATAATCGGCCTTTGCTCTTGCAGAGGGGGTAGTGGTATAATTTGAGTTTGAAGTAGTAGCGCTCTTTCGATATCCTTCGGATCTCGACACCGTATTCTGAACCTGCGGCGTAGTTGAGATGATCATAGGCTCAGGTTCTACCTTAACCGTAGGAGTGTCAAAATTAGGCTTGGTATCAAGTGGATGTGCCGTTGCAGGTTGACTAATAGCTGGCGTGCTAGCTGGTGGTGCTGCGCTCCGCTTGGCCATCGGCTGCTTTTCGGCTGCTTTTACAGGAGGTTCTTCTTTGTATTGAATGGCG
>JAHQWA010000426.1 GCA_019634045.1 Saprospiraceae bacterium | reverse complement strand
GTAAGTCGTGCCTTCTACAAATGTCGACGATTCGACTTAACTCCGCTTTGGTCCATACTCGCCCTACTGGATTATGGGGATTGCATATGATGAGTGCTTGGTTATGAGGGGCACTAGCTTTTTCTTCCAGGTCTTCAAAGTTGATTTCATATCTGTCTACTACTAATTGGAGGAGATTCTTTTCTACTTTTCGTTTGGTCCGTCGAATAATATTCCTGAAATCGTTCCATACCGGCGGTTGAATGATGACTCCATCGCCTGGTGAGGTCAGCTCTTCCAAGACGAAGGTTAGGGTAGTCGGAATACTAGGACTGTATAATGTTTCTTCCTGAACTAGATTCACATCATACTGTTTTTTGTACCAAGTACGCTGGGCCTCAAACAAGGAGGCAGGTTTGTATTCGTAACCAAAGCCAGCATCTCTAATTCGCTCAATGAGCGCTTGCTGGATGGGAGTAGCAATTTGAAAATCTGAATCGGCCACCCACATGCTTTGTAGATCTTGTCCACCAAACAAATGATCTAGGGATGCAGGTTTAGTCTTTACGAGGGGTAGTTCCTGGAGTTTTTTATCTAGCTTCATTTTTCTGTTTTTCTGGCTTGTTTCAAGCACAGCTAATATACAATAGCTAATAGACTCCAAGTCAATGTGAGCCTATAGAGATCACACCCTAAGTTTAGTAAGGGCCTAAAGTCAGAGAAAACCCTGTTTAAGTGTTATTTTAGTCTTGATATATCTGACGAAAACCAACTTATTCATATGAACCGGAAACAATTCTTATGCTCTATGGGAGCGGGTATACTCGCTTTAGCTCCCGATCAGAATACATCTGCTACAGGCGTCCTATCTGCAACGCAATCTAAGGGCCTCCCTATTCCCCGCAAAGCTATCATCCCCGCGGCACTGAGCTCTTTTGATGCAAAGGGTAGGATTGACTATGCTGATTTTAGAAGACACATTAGTTCGCTGGCAGCTGTAGAAGGGGTGTCCGCGATCATGGTGAATGGTGGTTCAGGCTTGGACAAAGCATTGACCCGCGAGGAACGCCGAAAGTTATTGGGAGAGGCATTGACAGCAGCAGATAACAAAGTGCCCATTATAGCCGCTTTGCGAGAGTCAGAAACGATTAGCAAATTGGCACCACTAGCCAAAGATGCCGAGACCGAAGGTGTCGCGGCCATCACGATCATGCCCCCCGCTACGAAGGAAGGTTATTTGTGGGATGCCGCTCAAAAGCGATTCGAGGAGACCTGTGAGGCGAGCAGTTTGCCGGTAGTTATTTATCAAACTCGCTATGAAACGGATGTTCTAGTTCGTTTGGCTAGTTCCTTTCCTGTAGTAGGCATTAAGGAAGGAAGCAAAGACCCTGCAACTTTTGAGAAAAACCTTCGGGCATTACGGGCTCTAAAACAGAATATTGCGGTCTGGTCTACCCACAGTAAGTGGTTGCTAGCTGATTTGGCGATCGGAGCAGACGGGATTTTGTCCGGAATGGGCAGTATTACCGCAGATTGGCATGTGGCTCTTGCTGAAGCTGTCGACCGTTCAGACTTAAAGACAGCAAGAAGCATCAGCGATCGACTCTTCCCCTTGACGCAGGTATTTTATCACCCAGGACAGAATGGTCATATTCGCATGATGTATGCGCTCAAGCAACTCGGTCTTCGAAAGCATGATTTTGTGCGGCCTCCCTTTCAGCCCCTTGATGCCGCGGAACGCGCCAGAATAGATCAAGCATTGGTACTAAGCGGACTGCGGTAGGGCCAGGAGGAAGGTGCCACTTAGGGTCAATTGAAGCTCGATCTAGTCTTCCTTCAGGATATCTACTGGATTGGTTTTGGCCATCTTGATACCCTCAAAACTTAGTGCTACAACAACTAGCATCAATAGAGCAATACTCGGTAGCATAAAGGTCCAGATATCTAGGGAGATCCGGTACCTAAAGCTTGCCAGCCACATGGTCAAGATATGATAGGCGATCGGGGCTCCAATAACTATGGATAGCCCGACTCGCTTGATAAATGCATTAGAAAATAGCAAAAGAATCTGTGCCGGCTTGGCCCCTAGTGTTTTGCGAATCCCAATTTCTTTTCTTCTTCGTAATGAAATGAATATCGATAAACCGAAGACGCCAAGAAAGGTAACAGCCACTGAAATGATCGTAAAGCTTAAGAAGATGTGCTGAAGCGCCCTTTCCTTCTCATAAATATCGTTAAAGCGTTCATCAAGGAAATAGTAATCGAAAGCCTGATCTGGATAAATTTCCTGCCAAAGGTTTCGCGTATTCTCCACTATATTGGAAATCTTAGCGAGGCTTGGCTGCTCACCTAGCTTGAGGTGGATGGAAACAAATCCGACAGATGAGTTGTATTCAAATACCTGAGGTTTGATCTCCTTTCTTAAGGATTCGTGATGATGGTCTTTTACGACCCCTATAATTTCTAGTTCCTCATTGGTTTTTTGGTTGCGGACCTTTCGGTGCAAGGCCTCAGTGGGAGAGGCGTATCCCATTTTTCGGGTGGCCATTTCATTGACCAAAGCCCATTTTCCGGTGGATTGGAATTGACTAGAATTGAAAGTTTCTCCGCTGATCACATCCAAACCATAGCATTCAAAATATGCCTCGTCAACTCCGATAAGGACGAATCTAGATACTTCTTGTTGGCCAACAACCTGAAAATCGGTCGGTGATCCTGACCACCAGAGCGGAACAGTAGTGGAAGAAGCGACGGACTGTGAAAACGATTGATTGTTTAACTCACTTTTGAAGCTCTTCATGCGCTCTGCTTTCCCATACCACCTATCTTTTGGGCTTTTTAGAATCAAGATTTGATCCGTTTCAAAGCCTAGTTCCTGATTGCTTATGAATCGCATTTGCTTGTAAATGGTCGTAATTCCAATCAACATGATAATAGAAATAGTGAATTGGAACACAACCAGGGATTTTCGGAAACCTGGGGATTTTAGACTTGCTACATTGTTGCCTTTCAGGAGGCTAATAACAGATAAATGCGATACGGAAAATGACGGAAATGCCGATGAAAGTACAGCCCCGACTAATACTAAGCCTAAAAAAAGAAGGTTAATAGGGGTATTCCATTCCAGGATAGGAAGCAACTGACCACCGGATAAGTCGAAAAGAAAGGGATAAGCTCCCGAAATTAGCGCAATGATCGCAGCGATGGCGATACCATAAATGAGCAATGCCTCAGACAAGAATTGCTTTATCAGTTGTGAGTTGTTTGACCCTAGTATTCTTCTTAGTCCAAATTCCTTGCCCCTCGTCAAGGACTTGGCTCCACTTAGGTTGGTATAGTTAATCCAAGTAATCAAAAGTAAAACCAAACCGACCAGCATCAGTAATTTTTGACGGTTAGTCAGACTGGTTTCGTCGGCCAAGGCGACTAGGTGAAAAGCTAGACTTTCTTGTTCGGCTGTAAACTCATCGATCCCAACAATCATGGACTTCATTTTTTCCGACAAGGTCGGAGCGCTGGCAGGGCTGTCTAGGAGCAAGTAACTTTTGAAGGAGGGGTATGACCAACCTCCCTGATCCCTCTCTTCTAGTTTTTTCCCAGTTAAAGATTGAAGACAATCAAACTGGAATCTAGAATTCTTCGGATAGTCCTTAAATACCCCTGTTATCGTCCAGTTTTCCTTTTTTCCCCAGGGCTTTTTAGTCGTTATCGTCTGACCTAATGGATTGTCCTCTTGGAAATACTTCTTTGCCATGGATGCGGATAACACCATACTATTGGGCTCCTCCAGGGCATTTTGCGGATCACCTTCTAAAAAATGAAAGGTGAACATTCGGACAAAATCAGGATCCACTTCCACAACATTAGGTTCATTGAACTTGAGTCGTTCCCCTTGTTTGTTGGTTGCAGTGATTAAAATCTCTCCAGTGGTGAGGTAGCGGCTCATGGCGGTCGCCTCCGGAAACTGATCTTTTACCAGCGGAGCGACTGCATGATAGGTGTTTTCCGTGTAGTTGCTTTTGCCTTCTTCACCGGTTAAGGTTTGATGAATGGCAAATAGGTTTCTTTTGTTTTCCTGAAAGGCATCTGTCGTTAAATGAAATCCAATGTATTTTGAGAGCAGGAATACAGCCGAAATCCCAATGATCAAACCCACTAAGTTAATTAGGGAAAAAGTTCGGTCAATGAAGAGTCGACGTAGAGCGATTGTAATGAAATGCTTGAACATTCCGGCCAAGTTTAATAGGATTAACAAATCGGGTAATTACCAAATGTAATTCCATTAACTGAAACTTTGGCCGTTCGCTAGGAAAGATTTAGAGGCCTTTCCCGATTTAGTCAGATGGTGGATTCGGTCGCTATTGAAAAGCCGAAGTGCCCATGTAGCCAGACACTTCAGCCGTTTAGATGATGATTGTTTAACTTAAACCTTTGTCAAAGGCTTATTGGTGCACTACTTAAGTGCTATTATTCCGAGACCACAAGTGGTTTAGTCAAGTTCATATAGGGCCCGCTCAGCTGGATGGTATAGACTCCGGCTGGTAATTTTCGGACATTGAAAAGAGCTGCATGTTCACCGCTGCTAAAAACACTGCCTTCCAGGATGTTTTCTACTATTTGTCCCTTGATATCCAAGAGCTTAAGGCTTATGTTTTGACTCTTATCTAGGTAGAAGTTAATGGAAACCTCGCCATTGCTAGGGTTAGGATAGGGGGCTTGTAACCAATTGCTTTTATCGTATAGAATATCGGTTGTATTAGTAAGTTGATTCTCTCCCATCACTATATCCTCATCTCCTTCTCGATAGCGAACGTAGGAAGTGCCGACTAAATACATTTCATCAGTGGTTCCCTCTCCCCAAGCCACGGTTTGTGGCGGATTACTGGGATTAAAAGGATTGTTAATTGTGTTGTCGTAGCTGGCATTGATATGAATGATAGATCCGCCAGGGATCTTTTTCATCCGATCAAAAGTGTAGGAACCCTGCCAGTTGAAATCCCATTCATTGATGCGGATGATATTGATGGTATCACTTTGTGGAGTTACCGCAAATAATTCCCAGTTTTTCCCGAGATAGTGACTATGAGGGTAAACCGAAATAAAGCTGATGTCCTCCTCAATTTCCTTGGTTCCATGAAAGGTCTTTATTTCATTCGGTGGGATAGAAAAGGAAAAGAAGCCACCATCTAGATCCAGTGGAGTGATCGGCATGTTTTGTACTTCCCTCGAAATGGGATCATCTTCGGCTTTGAAAAAGATATTCAAAGAGGATCTATCCGTTTCATTGGTGGCTAGGGGCGCATAATGAACTTGGATGATGAGATCCGCACCTGCGGGTAGGGTCTTGCCAATTCCTACTGGAAAGAATAGAGATTGAATTCCGGGCGTATACCCCGTGAAGGTACCTTGTATGGGGACTCCGAAATCCCCGAAGGATTCGTAGCCATATTCTGGGCTTAAGGCATCCATCGCTGCGGCTTCCCCATTGGTATCGTAGGCTATCAAGGCGTGATGTACGGCTCTGGTGTTTCCGGGACGAAATTCTATGGCGGCAATCTCCCTGTCTTCGGTTAACCCTGTGGGTAACACAAATACTCGGTAATCATCTTGATTGTTGCCTTCGATGAAGTAATCCTCTGCCATCTCCAGTACTAAATCTGGGGTGCCCAGCTGCGAACCTGAAGGGAAATTCGGTAGGGGAGGAGCTAAAGCTGGATCTCCCTGTGGAGTACCGGCATCTACCCAATCTGCAATGAGCTGGATTTCCGCTTCTGTCAAGCCCTTTTCTCCCACGAATTTGCTGTAGGTCCGGTCCGGTTTCCAAGGGGGCATGTATTGGATCTCGGTCACATAGCGAATGGTCGCTCCCCAGGCTGCTACTTGCTCATAGTTCGTGAGGGAAAACGGAGCGATCTCGCCGGGGCGGTGGCAAGAGGTACAGTTTTCGTAAATGATCGGGGCGATATCTTCGCTGAAGTTGACTTGTCCAAAGATCGTGAACCCCAAAAAGAGGTGACAGATAATAAGAGAAGAACTTTTTTTCATCTTTATATCGTTTAGCTAGAAATGTTACCTAGGAATGACTGTTCAGTTGACAAATAGGACTGTCCTGAACCATCATTTACGCTTATAATATGCTACACTTTCTTTCTCCAGCTTGTGAATTCTAAGGTGAATTGCACAAAATGATTGTTGAATTGAACGGCCGGGCCATCCTTTCTTGTCTTCCACTTGCATCCCAGCGTATTAAGGGTTTCCTTTGTGGCCAAATAGCAAAATATGAAGGCGAGCCAAGATAACTTTTCGAAACAGGCACTGGCTTACAAGAAATTCCGGCCTACTTATCCACAAGGAGTATATGATGAACTGCTGCGTATAACAGGGAGTTTGCCTCGTCAGAGGGCTTGGGATTGTGGGACGGGGAACGGTCAGGTCGCCGCAGAGTTGGCGGAGCATTACAAGGAAGTGATGGCTACCGATATTAGCCAAAATCAAATTGACCATGCTGCTACCGCACCCAATATAAGCTATCTGGTGGAAAGAGCTGAACAGACGAGTTTCCCCGATAACCATTTTGATCTAATTACAGTGGGACAGGCGATGCACTGGTTTGATTTTGAAGCTTTTGAGCGAGAGGTTCGTCGAGTTGGGCGTGATGGCGGTGTGATTAGTATTTGGGGCTATGGGCTGCTACGGATCAATGCTGAAATTAATGCCCACATTGATCATTTTTATACTGAGATTATTGGTTCCTATTGGAATATTGAACGAAGACATATCGATAAAGCCTATGAGAGTATCCCATTTCCCTACCCAGCTATTCCAATGCGAGAGGACTTAGCCATTGAGGTAGAGTGGACGCGCGATCAGTTTGAAGGATACCTAAATTCTTGGTCGAGTGTACAACACTATATTCGTCAGCACAAGGAAAGTCCAGTGCCAGACTTCATTGAAAAACTCGTTCCCATCTGGTCTGCCGATCAGGTACAAGCCATCAAATTTCCTATTTTTATCAAAAGTGGAAAGATTCAAAAGTAATGGAAGTGGCTTTTTATTTCGTACTAGATCGTGATCATCAAAAAAGACCGTGGAAAAAATTCCTCAAATAGCATTCAATCGGCAGACCCATATTGGGGTTTCTGGCTTTGAATTAATTGAATTGCCAACCTTGTTTCAGTCCGGCTTACCTGAAGATCATGACCCCTATGCTTTTCATCGGTTAGAGTTTTTTGCGATCTTGATTAATCTGGGTGGAACTCTACCTCATAAGGTTGATTTTCAGCAGTTTGAGCTAGAAACTGGAGAGGCTTTGCTGATCGCTAGGGGACAAATTCACGCTTTTGATCCGGCCTCAAAATATGAAGGTTTTCTCGTTGTCTTTACAGAAGCCTTTATGAATCGATATTTGGCGAGCGAAACGCTGGCGCACATTAAGCAATTGTACAACTTTTACCGCCAGACGGAACCCATCCAGGCGTCAAGTTTACATAGTACCTTCTTGCGGGACCTGGATTTAGCTTTACAGAAAGATAATGAATCGACGAGGGCTTGCTTGATCGGCGCAGCACTTACACGTTATCTAGTGCTGTTGAAGGAGCAAGAGAAAGATACAGTACGGACCGTGCTACCGCAGGAAGATCTGGTGTTATTCGAAAATTTCCGGCAACTCCTGCGAGACAATTATCAACTGACTCGTAATGCTGCTGATTATGCGGACCAGCTTTTTATTTCCTATCGAAAGTTGAATCAAGTTTGTAAATCCGTAGTTAAACAAACGGCAAAGCAATTCATCGACTTTTATCTACTCTTGGAGGCAAAGCGACTAATCGTATCAACAGGTCTATCTTTCAAAGAGATCAGTTTTCAATTGGGCTTCAATGAGCCGACTAATTTCATCAAGTACTTCAAAAAACGGACCCAGCAAACTCCTGCCAACTTCCGTATGCAGTATACCTAGTAATGCAAAGATTTACCATCAAAGCACAGAGATTCACCTTTAGATTCCGCTTCTCTATGTCCAACTTTGTAGCAGAATTTTCAATGATTCATCAAAACTGAAAAAAGCACTGCCACATGGAAAGCCAGAAGTTGAAAAATGCCAAAGCGCTCTACCTGGAAGGGATTAGAGATGGAAATGCGAGAGAAGCGGTAACTAAATATACCGGAGATCGGTACACCCAACACAGTACCGGCGTGAGAGATGGAGTAGAGGGCTTCGTTGAATTCTTCGAGCCGTTCATCAAAAGGAACCCAAAACGCGATATTCAAATCGTAAGGGGCTTAGTGGATGGCCAATATGTATTTGTTCACGCTTATCAAAGCTTGAATGAGGGCGAGGCTCAATGGGTGACTACTGACTTTTTCGATACCGATGAAAATGATAAGATCATCGAACATTGGGACGTGATCGCGGAATATGTAGATCAAACACCGTCTGGACATACTAGCGTAGATGGGGCCACCGAAATCACCGACCTAGACAAAACCGAAGAAAACAAGGCCTTGGTGCGAAACCTGATTCAGGATGCCCTGATGGAAGGAGGAAACCCTCATGACTTAAGTCGCTATATTTCCACTGAGCAATACATTCAGCACAACAAGGAAGTGCCTGACGGCTTGGAACACTTTCAAAAACTAGCGAGTGCACCCAATCCCCCTCTAACTTACAAGGAAATCGTGCTCTTGGTAGGTCAGGGGAACTTCGTGGCCACTCTTTGTCGAGCCAACTGGAAAGATGACAAAATCGACCAGGACTATGCTCAAGTAGACATCTTCAGAATAGAGAATGGTAAAGTAGTGGAACACTGGGACAATGTGGAGCCAGTTCCCGCTGAACATGTAAATTCTGGAAAGTTTTAAGTACTAAGGGCTGGCAAAGGCTTGAATCGCCTCTGCTAGTCCTGCCTCACTCCCCACATTCCCCGGATAGACCACATAGTGCATGCCGGGGAATTTGCTTTCCGGACCTAAGCGCCACACAGGTACTCCCGCTTGCAATTGTCCAGCCACCATTGCCCTTTTTACGCCCAAACCCTTTGTGGCTACATCATTGGAGGTAATCCCGCCTTTAGCAATTAGGAATTTAGGCTGGACGTTTAGCCGTTCTACAATTTGACAAATACTTTCAGATATCAGCCTACTAATGGATAGCGAAGTGCTCGCATCGCCCAGGGCAATAAGTTTACGACTGGTATAGGCCACCACATGGCGGCCTCCCCCAATAGCTTCTTCAATCCGCTCTAGATACTGCTGGATGATGGTCTGTCTAGTTTCTGCTTGAATTAGTTTTGCTACCTCAATTTCTAATGGAAAAATGTCATTCAATTGTAGGACTTTTTCCAACTGTAAACTAGATTTCTTGATATGAGAGCCAACGATCATCAAGCCCCCATTCGAGGTATCGATCGCCATGGATTGAGCATTTAACAAAGGCTTGACCGGAATGCCGGCCAGCACCCGCACAAAGGAGGCTGCCGTTCGATAGAGATACCTTTTACCTTCGGCCTGGGCGAGCTGAAGCCCTTTTACCGCCACCTCAAGATCACGACCCGCACAGGCGTTGATCACCACCACGCCTCCCGATGGAATGTCCAAGAGCTCGGCCTTGACCGCCGCTGGCCCACCTTGCCGGATGATGTCCAAAGAGATACCTTTTACCTGATTGGCGGCTATTCGCCCCTCTGTCTTTTCCTCCACGTAGGCGGGCAGGTAAGAATGTTGGAAAGGAAATGCCTTGTCCTTGGCGAATTCAGTATAAGCTGCTGGAGTCAATTCCGCTCCCTGTTGTACATAGTGAATATCGTGAAGGGTATATCGTCCGCCCGCTTCGAAATACGGGACCATAATTACGGCATCGTAGGCTTGCTCTAGTCCTTTAGCCAATGCATCCACTTCCGCCGGATAATGCCCTCGTAAGGTAGAATCACTCCGACTTAATACAAAGAAATCAACTCCTGCTAAAGTCGCAGCTCGGACGAGGTTTTTGCCGATTTCTTCCCCGATGGCTTCTGCCTGTGTGGTATCCATACTGCGTGAATTGGTTAGCACAAAGAACACGGAAGATTGCTCCAGTTCACGCCGCAGACTATCTACTGACCATTCTGTGAGCAGAGGGACATCTTGTACCGTTTGTGTACCAGTGGGGTCATCATCTAGGACGACCAAGCGCTTTCCAGCGGATTGATGCTGCTCCCAGATCTGCGCAAGCAGCGATTCTGGCCAGATTGGCGGGAGTTGATTGAAGGCTTCTTGTTTGTTTAGTGTTGGTTCTTTCATACCGAACAGTTAAGGGTGCGTTACCTACGATTGATCAAATGTTACCACGACTTAATTACATGCTTGTCACCGTGGCTTCGCTATTGGCCCGATTTAGTAATTGTATGCCAAAATTCCTATTCTCCCACCATTTTTCTTAAATTACTCATCGTAAATGGAAGACAGTTGATACCAACTAGTCGAAAAACAACAACCCAAAAAATAATGAAAACCTTATTTCAAGTTACAAAGCTTGCCGGGCCTCGGCAGCAGTTTTTATCTATTCACCCATATTCTATACTTGTCTTTCTGACCCTCTCAAGCATTGCCTGGAGTTGTAGTGGCGATGCGGGCGGCTTTAGTGCCCAAACGGAAGCTGCTATGGAGGCCTACGAAGATATGGACATGACCGAAGCTGACTACAGTGATACTAAGCAACTGCAGCAACCAAGTGCCCAAACGGTATCTACCCAAAGAAAGGTCATCAAAACGGCCGATTTTGGGATCAAGGTGAAGCAAGTGGAACAAAGCACTAAGCGAATTGAAGAAATGGTAGCTGCACACGAAGGCTTTATGTCTGCCTTAAACATGACCAATTCAACCTATCGAATTACCAACCAGCTGACCATCCGCGTACCCGCCAATCGCTTTGAGGAACTCATGACTGCCATTGAAGCCGAATCGATTTACACCGACTACCGCCGAATAAATGCTAAGGATGTTACCGAGGAATATCTAGATATCGAAACCCGCTTAAACACGAAAAAGCAAGTCCGAGACCGGTATGTGGCTATCCTGAGAGATAAGGCCAAAACGGTAGAGGAAGTACTCAAGGCTGAGGAAGCTATCCGAGTGATTCAGGAGGAGATTGAATCTCGCGAAGGCCGCTTGAATTATCTGAAAAACCGCGTTTCCTTAAGTACGATTAATCTGGAAATCTACCAAGAGGTGCCCTATACACCTGATCGAGGAAGCCGGACTACCTTCTGGACGCGCTTGAAACAAAGTGCAGCGGACGGTTGGACCATCGTGGTTAGCTTGGTCCTGGGGTTGGTGACGATCTGGCCCTTGGTGCTGATTGGTGCGCTCGTGATCTGGCGAAGGAAGTGGTTGAGAAAGAAACTGTTGGGGAAATAGGGGGAGATTAGAAGACAGGTGAGACATCAGAAGTCCGAAAGACTTCTGATGTCTCACCTGTCTGCTATTTCTCCGCTACTAAGACATACTGGTAATCAAGCGCGGTATCGTTCGCTTCGACTTTAG
>JAHQWA010000425.1 GCA_019634045.1 Saprospiraceae bacterium | reverse complement strand
TGTGTTGAACACCTTCAAACTGTGGAAATCTTCTTGCTTTAGAATTAGAGGCAGTTCCGTGCCGCCCAAGATAATACCTTCAATGTTTTCTTCTTCCTGTAATTTGTCCACTATTCCGATTAGGCGCTGTTTCGTCTCCGCTTTTATTTCATTGAACACCAATTCCCCCATATACTTTTCGTGAACGTAATCTTGTTGTTTTTCACCTGGAATTACTATTTCAATACCTTGCTTCGCTCCTACCCGTTGGTAGAATCCCATACTCATGGTCGACTTCGTGCCCAGTAATCCTACCTTGGTGAGCTTGGATTCAGCTATGATCTGGCAGGTTTCTTCCACGATACTAATCATAGGTACATCTACTGCTTCCGCCAATTTGTCAAATACCAAATGTGGCGTATTGGAAGCCAAAGCGACATAATCTACCCCGGTTTCTTCTAGGACTTGTACTTTTTCTTTCAAAAAACCTACTAATTCATCCAGTTCTCCCTTGAACACATAGTCCAGCATCTCCGTCATATTAATGCTATGCAAAAGCATTTCCGGATAATCCTTGGTCGACAATCTTTCTCGAAACCCTTGAATGATGAAATTGTAGTATTCTATTGTTGATGCAGGTCCGATGCCTGCGATGATTCCGATTTTGTTCATCTTCGCTTTGATATTTTAGGACACCAATACTTCAGGGCGCCAAAATACATTACTATCTGTATTCATTCATTCAAATCAAATCGTTTCAAATACTCACTCAAGGGCTCCAATTCGATAGCAGCCCTCCTGATATCCACCGAATCTTTATTTCTGATCGGGTATAATCTAAAATTGAGCATCTGACTACCATAAACCTGCTCATAGCCATAGTTCATGAGTAAGCGGTCCGTTAAAAGGGCCAATTTTTCGGGATGAAGTTCTCCATTTGCCACTAGCTTCTCAATATACGAGTAGTAATGGGCCCTTATTTCTCTGTCATTATGTTGAATCATGCTCCAGAAACCCCTTACACTTCTTGCCCCATGCAATTCTAGACTGAGTTCCCCGCAGCTTTCCCAGATTGATTGCATAATCGCTCGCTGAAAAGAGAAAACATCTAAAGTATCCCCTCCTGCTAGAGCGGGAATTTCTTCTGGTCTGATACCATAGAGGTAGCTAATGATAAATTCAAGGCTATCGCACTTAATTGCTGTGGTTGGAATATTATTATTAGGATCGTAGTCTTTATTCTCCATTAGGATCTGCCTAATGTCATCCTGATAGGTTCTCGAACGCACCACTACCTTGCGAATCATCCCCGTTGTATCTTCATATAAGTCTACCCCGTAAGTCTTAACCAGATGAGCCAAGGCTAATTCCTTATCAATACCTTCATTTTCATAGTAGACCTCAGCGTTTTCGACTAGGGTTTCGTCCTCAAAATCTAAGTGAATAAAATCATCTCTGTTGATCTGAGTCAATTCCCCCATATAAGGTCTGCTGCATGATAGTACAAGGAATAAAATGGATAGGTAGGCAATGCCGACAAGGTTTTTCATAGAGCGCGTTTATTAGTTTATTGAAATAGTGAAAGCTTTTCGTTCGTAGAGTACCGATATCTCAACTCCTTACTTTCCTTAATGCAATATAAGTATTTTATCAGTTATAAGGGTTGTTAAAGGACCAATTACCTATCTCGTAAAATCATCCACCTCCTTATAAATCTCTACGGAGGTCCGTTCCCCTAGATCCCGCATCGAGAGCATTTGGCTGGGATTGCTACCTTGAAAAAATTGCTGCCAATCCGCTAGCGCATCCCACCTGGCGATGGTCTTTATTTCAGTAGGGTCTTCATGCCCCTGGATCATAAAGCTGCCTCTAGCTCCTTTTACTGTTTCATGAATTTTATTGGTGGTTCTTTTCCAGGTCTTGATGAAAAGGTCAACGTTTTCTGGTTGTACTTTCCAGTGGTAGATAATTCTTATCATATTTTAATTCGTTGGGTGGGTTTCTTTATGTAGGTCATAATATCTCAAATATAAGCAATCCATCTCCTCAGGAATTGCCATTTCTCTTTTATGGTAACACCACAAATATCTATTCCCGTCTTCTTCTCGCCCCAGCCATTACAAATTCAACCAATAGGTCATTTTAAAAACCAGCGCCCGATTTTTGCTAAACAGATCTACGGGCAGATAATTCTCTGTGTACACAATAAACAGATCCGAAGCGGGCTGATAGCGCCATTGAAAACGGGCATTCAGGTTGATGTTATCAAAGACATTGTTGTACTGGACATAGGTGGTTAAAAAGATCTTATCCGTAAACGTAAAGTCAATACGGGGACCAATCAGAAATAATTGTTCTTGACCATAATTCTCTGGCAATTGCAGATCGTTGAAGTCAAAGCGCAAGGCAATATTCCCATAGGGCTGGTAACGATAGGTCAATTCTCCGCTTAGGTTGAAGTTTTCACCATTATAGAAGCCGCCGTAACTAGTACTGATTTCATAGAAAAATGTCTTCCTTGGATTACTCTTATATTCAATTCCAAAAGAGTTCCAATTGTATTCCTCTCCTTCCAAAAAGCCAGTATATTGATTGGGATCCAATAAATTGAAACTATTGGTGAGCTTTTGGAAGACGTGGTTGAAGTTTAGCTGGAAAGATGATGCATTATTGAATTGAAATTGATAGCCCAGTTGATAACTTCGATCTGTGAGTGTGCCTCCTGGGATGTAGGTATGCTGGATATCAAAGGTAGGGCCCATCCGAATGATGGACTCTTTTTGCGGGTAAATTTGATAGCTCAGATTGCTAAAAAAAGAATACTGACCAGGATAAGTCCGTGCACTGGGTACAAAACCGGCTTCCGCATTAAAAAATTCATTGATAAAGGAAAAGCCGGCAAAGGCACTAAATGCACGTGTGGAATAACTGCCGAATGCCAAGCCAGAAAGGTTTTCTCCATCAGTAAAATCATCAAAAGATTTGCTGAGGTAAGAACTATGATACCATCGAGTATCTTTACTATATGCCTCCA
This sequence comes from Saprospiraceae bacterium, assembly GCA_019634045.1. Lineage (GTDB taxonomy): Bacteria > Bacteroidota > Bacteroidia > Chitinophagales > Saprospiraceae > DT-111. Next base: position 3,867 of record JAHQWA010000425.1, on the reverse strand, counting down.
CATCTACACTAAGGACTCGATTATAGGTATTGGGTCTCAATTCCATTCGGTTTCCCACCTGCATTTCTCGAAAGACGTTTTCACTGAAAAATTTAAGCGAATCCCCTGATTCTACCCCGAGACTTTGTTTGTTGACGAAACTAAAGGCAATGTTCGACTGCGCCCCAAAATTTCGCTGGATGGCCGCCACCGTATAGTTTTGAGCAGGTAGACCAATAGAGGTTTCCTCCTTGGTCTGCATGTTTAATACATTCAATCGCCATTTTTTGCTGAGTGAGCCGCTAAGTCTGGCACCATAGGAAATGGGCACCTGCTGCAATAAGCCCGAAGAGTCACGCGCTAGACCAATCCGCCGAGAGAAAAAGGGACGTGCTCCGGGAAACCCCGCCAAGTCGAATAAATCACTATTCTCCAAGAAAAACTGCCGTCTTTCCGGAAACCGAAACTCGAAACGAGTCAGGTTAATGATTTGATCATCCACCTCAACCTGCGAGAAGTCTGGATTTACGGTCAAATCTAGATTTAGAGAAGGAGTGACTGCTATTTTCGCATCGAAGCCGACCTGAAGATCGGAGCTCTGATCTGCTGGATTTACTTCTCTGTTAGAAGAGGTATTAGCGGTGACGTAAGGAATAAAAGAGATATTGGTTTTGGCCGGGGGAATAGGATCATCCCAAATTAATTGTCCACCATAGGGAAAGGAGGCAGAAGTGAATTGAATGGGGGTTCGAATCCAACTCGTCTTGCGATTCCTTTTCAACTCCCAACGATCAATCGAGATATTCCATTCTCTGATGTTACTTTTATACCGAAAACTCTTGAAAGGTATAGCCAATTCGGCAATCCATTTATCTTCGTAGCGCACTACTTTGGAATACCATTTATTATCCCAAAAAGCACTGAAGGAATCATTGCTGCTACCACCTCCCGTCACCGTTCCTTCCATTTGAATGCCCGCTGGGGTGATGACAAAGAAAAAGCCATTCAGTTTATCATTGTAAGGGCCAATGGTAAATCCAACATTATCATTTAGGTCGTAATTAAAATCGCGCCGGAGCGAGTTAACAATGTCTGGTGTGTCATCATCATAGCAAACAAAGGAGGCATAGAAAAACTCGTCGTCGAAAGTAAAGCGGGCTTCGGTTTGAAAGGGCGCCCTCACTGTATCTACTGGAAAATTCGTAAACCAATCATCCGCAACGTCAGCGGTCTGCCAGTCGGATTCCTCTATACTTCCATCCAATACGATGGCGCCTTTGGCCTTCTTAATGTGTAATTCTGTGCCAGGTTGGTTTTGGCTAAATCCGTGATTAATCGTCCAGAAAAGGACAAAGAATAGCAGGGTGGTGGAGCGAGTATTCGCCATTTTCAGCTCTGGTTTCTGTTGAAGGAAATGATCTAAAGTGTGCTAAAAGTAGGAATTAATTGGATTGTATATACACTCACCAACCAACAATAGTTCCTCCCTCCTGGTGTCCCTGCCTCCATTTACAATTGATCCCCCCGATCTGACAACTCGTCCGCTATTTTTTTGAACCTGCATACGACCATTGCAACTTCGCCATGAAAACAGGACACTTTCTCCCACAATAGCATAATCGATGACCATGATGAATCTAGATAGTATTAGAAGATGGAGTATATGTTTAGCCACTTTTCTCCTTTTGAGCTCCGGCCATGCACAGATCACCCTTAGTGGAATTGTCACGGACCGCAAAAGCCAAGCGATCACTGGGGCTACCGTAGCCATTGAAGACTCTTACGATGGAGCTGTTACAGATGAATCTGGGCAGTTCACCTTTACCACTGATGCAATGGACAAGCTAAGCCTAATCATTGCCTATTTGGGCTATGAAACCCAAATCCTTCAATTAGCAAGTCCTACGCTGCAAAAGCTAAACATTCAATTACGTGAATCGGTGACGACGTTGGATGCAGTGGAGGTCTCCGCCAGCACTTTTAAAGCAGGAGACAACTCAAAAATAGCAGTATTGAAGCCGCTTGATATTGTTACTACGGCCGGGGCGATGGGAGATGTGATAGGCGCCCTACAGACTTTACCCGGCACACAATCCAATCCAGAGGATGGCCGATTATTTGTACGGGGAGGGGAGGCCAGAGAAACCAATATCTATGTAGATGGTTTGCGGGTCTTTACGCCCTATATCAGAACCATTGGTGGCTCCCCGACTCGGGGTAGGTTTTCTCCTTTCCTTTTCAAAGGTGTCAGTTTTTCGACTGGTGGATACTCTGCTGCCTATGGCCAAGCTCTTTCAGGTATACTGGACATGAATACGATTGATGAGCCCAGTAATACAGAAAGCAACATATCTATTATGTCCATCGGTGCGGGTGTGGGCCATACCCAGAAATGGGATAAGCAATCCATTAGCATCAACACGAACTATATCAACTTAAGCCCCTACACTTGGTTGGTTCCCTCCCGGGCCAATTGGATCAAACCATACCAAGGCTTTACGGGCGAAGCAGTATACCGTTACAAAACAAAAAATGGCCTGGTCAAGAGCTACCTAGCCGGCGACGGAAATGGCTTTCGTTTGTCGCGGCAAAACCTGGACACCCAGCTGCCGGATAGCATCGGCATTATTAACGGCAATGTGTATAGCAATACTTCTTACAGAGGAATGGTCAGCGAACGAACGTCCATTTTTGCGGGTATCAGCCTGGGCTACAACCAGGACCAGTTGGATATTAATCAATCCCATCGTATTAAAAATCAGCAGACTGGTGCCAACGCAAGATTATCTTTCAAAACTGTACTGCAGGATCGTTTCATTATCAATTACGGCATTGACTTTTTACAACAAAAGAATGCAGTGCGCTTCCCAAAGGCTGAAGACCCAAATGGCAATGATTTATTGCAAAATACCATGGGCGCATTTATAGAAACGGATTACTACTTCTCAAAGAACTCAGCTATCAAGGCGGGCCTTCGGGCAGAATACAACTCACTGCTTCAAAAAGTGGTCATTGATCCTCGCCTCACCTTTGCGCAAAAGGTATCGAATCATAGCCAAATCAGCGCGGCTTACGGTCGATTTACACAAAATCTGGATGCGGAGTTCCTGTATTATGATTCAAATCTGGGTCAGGAACAATCCAGTCACTACCTAATCAACTACAATTACAAATCAGACAAGCAAATACTACGGCTCGAATCTTATTTCAAACGCTACCAAAACTTATTACGCTACGAAGGCCGACAACAGCTAGGGAATTTGCAAGATTTTGATAACGATGGCAAAGGGTACGCATATGGCATTGAACTCTTTTGGCGAGCCAACCAATTATTGACCAATGTAGACTTCTGGCTATCCTACAGCTGGATTGAACACGAACGGGAGTATCGATATTATCCTACTAGCGCGACCCCGGCCTTTACCACCAATCATAAGCTGTCCCTAGTATCCAAAATTTGGATGCCTCGCTTGCGCTCGCAGTTAGGTTTGACGGGCAACCTCATCAGTGGGCGCCCCTATGAAAACCCCAATACGGAAGGGTTCTTAAACGAACGCTCTAAGATTTTTAAAAGCCTTAACCTGAGTTGGGCATATCTCATATCCCAGCAAAAGATTCTCTTTTTGTCCGTTACCAATCTTCCTGGCTTCAAAAATGAGTTTGGTTACGAATATGGCAATAGTAGAGATACAGACGGGTTGTTTCCCAGCCGTCTCATTCGACCCAACGATGATCGCTTCCTTTTCGTAGGCTTCTTCATCACCTTCAGCAGCGATAAAACTAAAAATCAATTAGATAATTTATAAACAACTCAAAACATGAAAAATACCATCACAATCATCGTTCTACTATTGACAGTAAGCGTGTCCCTATCCGCACAATCTAAAT
>JAHQWA010000424.1 GCA_019634045.1 Saprospiraceae bacterium | reverse complement strand
GCTCCAGCTGCATCCCAAGCATTAGAGGAGACAAATCCAATGCTTCTCGGAGCCAATCCAAGTCGGTCAACCGCAAGCTGATACACGGTAGGATGGGGCTTGAAGGTGGAACACTGATCTGCAGACAACACATCCTCAAACTTATCGGCGATGGCATTAAATTCGAGGGCATTCCGCAGCATCAGTCCATCTGCATTAGAAAGAACCAGCAAGGGCAACCCCAACAAGTCATCCAACATAGATGTGACCTCCGGAAAGATCTGCAATTCTTGATAAGCTTGAAACAACAAATCCATTTGACTTTCAGACAGTTGTCCTCCAAAATAATGGACAGCATACCTTAAGGCATCAGCAGTCAATTTAGAAAAGGGACGATACCTCCCCATCAAAGCACTTAACCAACTGTATTCAAGCTGTTTCCTTCTCCACAAATCCCCTACCCGGCCGGCAGAATGTCCAAAATGTTGCCGTAGGGCAGCATCCACCCCATTGATATCGATCAAAGTACCAAAGGCATCAAACACAAAAGCATCGATATTACTAATCATCTTCGATAGGATTTAAATACTAAAAAAAGCTTGAGGGTGCCTAGAAGCCTGCTCCCTCAAGTCTACCAACTTTCTTATATCAAAATAGCTCCAGTAGTATTACAGTAAAGAGTCGCTATCCTACGGATAAGAAATGTAAAATCGAACTTCCTACATGTTTTGGAAACTGGTGATGTGCCCCATGACCTGCCATCGGATAAATGGATAATCTAGCATTGGGGATCTCACGGTATAGTAACCACTGACCCTTGACATCAAAAAAGGCATCACGATCACCATTAATGATCAAGGTAGGCTGTGTCAGGTTTTTCAATTTGGAGAAGTACCCCCCATCTCCTTCAAACCAAAAAGCAGTAATAGCCTTGGCCTGTCTTTCCATGACCGTCGACGTCGTGGGAGCTTCCAATTCACCTCCTCGAGCACGATTGATTCTGTTTAGAGAAGCCTCAGCGGCAGCCTTACCTTCTGGCGAATCTGTAAAAAACAAAAGCTCGTGTTCCAATTGTTGGTAAGTAGGCCGAGTGGCGATGTCAAACACCCCATCTAGAGCAGGAGGAGAGGTCTCAGGACTTCCTCCTGGTCCAGTGCCAATAAGAATCACTTTACGGACAAGATCAGGGTATTCTATAGCCATTACTTGAGCGGTAAAACCAGCCATGGACCATCCGATGATATCCACCTGCGCATACCCCAACCCTCGGGCTAGCTTAGCAGCATGATCAGCCGCCCCCTTAATGGTGGTAGGCACTTCTCCAGTTGAAGTGGCGACACCGGCATTGTTAAATACAATAACTTGCCGTTCTTTGGCTATAGCATTCAAAAAAGCAGGATCCCAATCGTCCATCGTAGCCCTAAATCTTTGCAGCAACAAAACGGGAACATCTGAGGATTTCCCAAAAACGCGATAAGCATACTTGATGCCCTCAAAGTTGAGATAAGCGGTTTTAGCATTTTCAGCTCTTCTGCTCTTCGTTGTTTCCGCAGCAGAATTTGCCCACAAGGTTTCCACCTGTCCTGCTTGACTGCTCCGCTGCTGAAACACAAATAGAACCCCTGCTAGCATCAGAAGGGAAAAGAAGATACCGATAGGTCTTAGTTTAACCTTTTTAATCTTTCTCATAACTGATTTTTTGATTTCAAGGTAGGCCACTAGCAAAAGAAAATCGCCCGCAATTTTGTGGTTTTAGTACAAAGTTGCGGACAGAAAAATCCCAAATATCGTAGAATTGCACTGCATGCTGGATTTCATCCTCAGGATTCCATTTTTCGGACTAAGACTAGCCAGAAAGTGTATGCATTTAATACTACTGTAGGTTATTTTAAGCTATAATAGGGATCAAGCATTGCCTGGCTGAAAACGCAACATCATTTCATCTCTTAAAGCGGGCAAAAAATTCCCCTTCAGCGCCACCTACAACCAACAAGAGCCAATCTAAATAGCACCTAAACGTCAAAGCGTTCCTTGTGATTGCAAAACCGATCAAGTTAATTCATAAAATAAAAGCATATGAAAAAGAAGGTAAACCACAGTATTTCTTTCGTTATATGCAGTGCACTAATTTTGTTCTCCGCACCAAAAGCATCAGCCCAACTCACAGCCTTGCTAACGGCAATCGACACCTTGGAAAATCTAGTATTGCTCCAGGACGATTCCTCGAAAGTTTACACTTACAAAGCCCTGGCAGGTAAATACCATGAATTGGGAAACAATGAAGAATTGGAAAAATGCCTACGTAAAGGCTTAACTGCAGCAGAGAATACGGGTTCGCAACGCCTACTAGCCGATGCTTACCACAGCTTTTCTCTTACCTATATCCGCAGAGGACTATATGAGCAAGCACTACATTATGCCAAGAAACTACTGAAAGTAGCAATCGCAGCAAACTATCCGGAGCGCATATCTAGTGCGTACAATAACATTGGGAAAGCCCATGAATACATGGGAGATTTTCTGGCTGCGCGCAAAGCATTACTGGAAGCTGAAAAAGTTAATACCCTTTACGGTTATGATATTTATAATGCCTACGAATGGTTTAACATTGGAATGTTGAATTGGCGGTTACATAACTTCGAAGAAGCATTACTTTACTTCGAGAAACTGGAATGTCAATCCAAAGAACAAAGTGATCCCAAGTTTAAGAACCGGCTTTGGCGGATGGCCCAACATGGAAAAGCTAACCTACTCATGGATCAAGGTTTACTTGAACAAGCTAAGCTACTGTATCATAACGTTATCGACTATGACCCTAATACTGAAATCTACAATTATAATGTGGCCGAAGCTCTGACAAAACTAGGCCAAATTGCTATCCAACAAGAACAATGGGAAGCAGCAGCACAATACCTACAACGTTCCATAGAGAAACAACAAAGCACTCGAACCAGAAGTACCATGGGCTTTGCCAAATCCTACCTAGCTGAAGTGCATCTGCAACAAGGTCAGTTGGATAACGCATTGGTATTGGCACATGAGGCTGCGCGGATAGGAAAACAAACCAAAGCCAAACAACTTATCCAAGCGGTAAATGAGTTACTAAGTCGTATACACCTTGAGAGTGCGCAACTAGACAGTGCTTACCACTTTCAACACCTAGCTTTGATCTATAAGGATAGTATTTTCGATGTAGGTAAGACCCGATCATTTTTGGAACTCGAAGCGAAATACGAAACCCAGTTGCAAGAACAAGAAATCCTAGCGCTAAAACAACAGAATCAAATTCAGCTTTTACGTAATGAAAAGCAGCAACGGCAATTGGTTGCCGATGGGGTTGCACTGGCTATTTTGGCACTTGTAGCAATTTTATTGTATAGACTTTATGTCTTAAAACGCCGCTCTAACACTAAAATCCAAGAGCAAAATGAAATCATTAAGGAGGCCTTGGAGGAAAAGGGTATGTTAATGCAAGAAATACATCATCGAGCTAAGAACAACCTACATGTAATTGAAAGCTTATTGTCTTTACAAACAAAGGCTACCGGAAATAAAGATGCCCAGGTAGTGTTATTGGACAGTAAAAGTAGGATCCAGACCATTCGTCTAATTCATCAACAATTATATGGAAGAAATGCGAGTGCACAGGTAGACATGAGAGAATATCTACAGGAGTTGGTGGTACATTTGCAAGGTGCCTTTTCCCAGGCAAACATTAGGTTTCAATTAGATGTCGATCGCGTATTAATAAGCAGTAGAGAAGCGGTACCGCTGGGACTATTCATAAATGAGGCGATCACCAATAGTATCAAATATGCCTTTCCGGATAACAACTGTGGCTCGATAGAAATAGCACTAAAATCCCTAAGTCCACAAAAACTAGAATTGCGAATCCAAGATGATGGAGTGGGCTTCACACACGCACAAAATTTTCAGGAAAGCCTAGGAAACTTTTCCCTACTTCGGGGCTTAGCAAGGCAATTAGAAGGCCAATTGAATATCCAAAACAAGGTCGGAACGACCATCCATTTGGCCTGGTCTGATAAGCACAAAGACATGGTAAATCCAATAAAAGATGATTCCTATTCTCCTCAATATACGAGCGAGAATTAGGTATATAGAGGAAATATAAAGACGAAAAATCCGACTCGGCAACAAGTATCGAGTCGGAAGCAACTAGCAGAGTAGCTAGAGGTTGGTCTTATAATCACTCCCCTAATTCTGACCTACCTAATCCTCAGATCAGCTGGTCCATATTCTTGAGGATTAAGTCGTTCAGCGCACATAGAAACTGTGCAAGAGAAAAGTCGATACATCTTCTCCTATTATCTACAAGGCAAAATGATACCCAATGGACAATTGGATCAGCTCATTCTTAGTTTTGGGGCTTCCATCATCAAAAACATTAGAAATGCCGATGTCGTAGCTAAAGTCCAAGCTCAGTCCCCATTCAGTGTGGTATCCCACTCCAACCGGGAGGCTAAATTCGAAAGTTTGCGCATCTTCTACAAGATCAAATTCTGAGAAGTTATCTACAGTAGCATCAAGTCTTTCATCGATCAAAAAACCAAGTTGGGCACCGACAGCACCATAGAGTCCCTCCCAAATGTAAAACTTAGCAAGAATTGGGACTTGCAGATAGTCCAAGATAAGATCAGATGAAGTACCCGCTATTCCTGCCCCTTGTCTGCTATACAGCAATTCTGCCTGTAGGGCCAAGTAGTTAGGAGCTCTCCATTCTACTGTAAGCCCACCAACGAAATCCGTTCTGGATTCAAAAAAATCCTGACCAAAACCTCCTTGGGTTAAGGTACTAATATTGACCCCAGTTTTAAGTCCGAGTGAATATTGGGCATTAAGCACATTAACGAAAAGCGGAAAAAGAAATAAAACAAGTCCGAGATGTTTCATAAGCTTTTAAGTTTATGTAATAAGAGAATAAAAGCAAAGTCAACATTCATCCATTTTGCGCTAATAAATCCACTTAGAGCGTATTACAAATATCTGGAGGGCATAAGGAAAGATCTAGCGGGGAATTGCCTTAATCAGAAAAACTTGCAGCAAATAACTTCTTAATGTTTAGCATCTTTTGAGACGTGAGTCTTCACGATGCCCAATTTTTTCATTCGAGAATCCAAAGTATTGGGATGTATATTCAGTTTTTCAGCAGCGCCCCCTGCTCCTCTCACTTTTCCATTACAGAATCGTAAGGTATTCAAAATCAACTCCCGTTCCACCTCCTCGAGCGTTCTAAAAGCAAAAGGTCCTTTATCATTTTCCCCATTACCATCATAAATCACTTTCATATCATCTAGAGTGATCTTCAAAGTATTATGCTTATTCATAATTACTGCTCGCTCAATGATATGCTCTAATTCACGTATATTTCCAGGCCAGTCGTAGGAAGTGAGCTCGTCTAATGAGCTTTTGGAGATCCCTTTTATTTCCTTTCCCTGCTGGCGGGCAGAGCGTTGTAAGAAGTGTAGTGAAAGCGGAAGAATATCTTCCTTTCTGGCTCTCAACGGAGGAAGGTGTATCGGGAAAACATTCAAGCGGAAGAAGAGATCAGCACGAAATTTACCCGCCAGAATAGCCGCCTCTAGGTTTCTGTTCGTAGCGGCAATTATTCTGACATTAACCCTTAAGACCTGGTTACTGCCTAGACGTTCAAACTCCCGCTCCTGGATAAATCGTAACAACTTGGCCTGAAGTCCAATAGGCATTTCTCCAATCTCATCCAAAAATATAGTTCCCTCATCTGCTAGTTCAAATTTACCCATTCTACGTTCAGTAGCTCCTGTAAAACTTCCCACCTCATGGCCAAAAAGTTCGGATTCAAGTAACTGAGGAGGTAGAGCAGCACAATTTAGCTTGATCAGTGGCCTCCCTTTTCGATCAGAAATATTATGGATAGCTCGCGCCACCAGTTCCTTGCCTGTACCTGATTCTCCCGTAATTAAGACTGTGGTATCGGTATTAGCCACTTGTTCCATTTTTTGCAGGACCTCCTGTAAGGCAGTGCTCTTACCTACTATTTCATCAAAATTGTAACGAATCTTGATTTCTTCTTCCAGGTATTCCTTTTCCTTTTGCAACAGTTGACTCAATTCCTCAATCTGTTGAAAAGCCCAAAGTTTATCTAATTGAGCGGACATGGAATCAATAAGCTTTCTCAGCAGCTCCAAATGTTGTGGTAGGTAAGTTTCAGCTTGTTTATGATAAAACACCATTAAAAATAGCTGGTTATTACTCAATCGTATGGGCCAGGAAAGGCGATCTGCCAGATTCAGTCTATCTGTAAGTAGGGTATTTAAAGGAGGATTCAGCAGAGCAGCGGACTTTCCAGAATTAATCAAACCACGACGATATTGGTTCACCTCCACTCGAAGGTCATTTTCCAATTCTGGTTTACTTTTTTTCAGCAGTTGCTGTAGTTCCTCTCTGGATAGACTGCGATGCTCTAATAATTCAATTTGCTGATAGAACCAAAGATCTTGCCGTTTCTGATTAGAAAGATGAAAGCATAAGAAATCAAAAGGTATAATCGATTGAAAAATAGCCGAGAGATGTAAAAAGCGCTTTTCCCAGTCTGGGTATTGATTCAATGTATTTGCAATCTCCAGCTGTAAACTCTTCACTTTATCACTCTCTTCTATCTGCCACTTAGCAGCTTGTAGCTTCTCATACTGAAGAAGATTGTGAACAGCCACAGCTATTGGCTTGCTGATCTGCCTTAAGTAGTTACGATTGAGATGATCAAACCTAGCTCGCACCTTGCTTTGCAAAGAAAGGACGCCTATTACCTCTCCTGCCATTTTAAGCCAGATCAGCAAAGACTCCTTGATTCCGCCCTGTTTAGCTGCATAACTGATTGGATAAGGTTTCCAATAAACAGGAAAATTCTCGTAATCTAATAACTCGACATCCATTTCCTTAATCCGGTCAATAGCCCGTTGCATATCCCCTTGTAAAGGCAAAGTAGGCCATCGTTTAGTCCGTTTCACCTGCTCCGGTAGGTATTTGACCACTTCTTCATCCATTTGATTGATCAAAAAGCCCTGATACTGGTAGTCCTCTGTAAAATACGTTAAGTAAAATCCATCCATCGGAGTCAAAGTACGTACCAGATCGGTAATGAGTTGCTGCAACTGTCCCCTCTCCTTAATGGGGGTCAGCGTTTGATTAAAATGATTCAGAGACTGATGAAGTCTCTCTATTTCCTCTTTGGCTTGGATAATAGCTTCATTAGCTTGGATATTAGAAACAGCGGCCGCTACAGAATTAGCGATCAACTGAAAAAGAGAAAGTTGTTCCTCACCAAACCAGCCACGAATTTTTGCATGTACAGAACAGATTCCGATTACCTTCCCTTGAATCTTTAGGGGGGCCATCATAGCCTCTTCAATGCCTAAATGTTTCATGGTTTTTAGCCCCCAAAGTCCAGGATACCTTGCCAACATTTCATCCCGTACAATCAGCAAGGGGCCGTCAGCGTTCATAATCATCGAAAAAATGGGGTCAGTAATCGCATATTTCCGGTGCAGCTGTCCTTCTGAATGTGGCTCTTCAATTTGCAAGGCATTAAAGAAGAAAGAATAATGAGTCCCATCTGGTTCAATCGTATAAATATTGAAACTACCATGGAATTGTAATATGGGTTTCAGGGTATCTCTCACGAACCCAAAAAGATCATCCTGACTTCTTAGGGTAGCCAAGGCCTCACTAATCTGGATAATAATTTCCTTTTCCTTCAGTAATTTAGATAAGCCTGCATTTTCCTGCTTATGCTGGAAAGAATTATTCGTAAGCTGTTTAATACTAATTCTCCAAAAGTCCTTTGTAGGTGTAGCAAGCAAATGTCCAGCGGGTGGGTAGGCTTCAATTAAATCCATCGCCATTGCTGAAATATCCTCTAGCCACAGTAGATACGGAATCGCCCATTGTTGATGGAGTCTTCTCAGCAATACGTCATCACGATGTGGGAATTCAGTAGTCACTTCCCAAATGATGAGGCTCACTTCCTCATTTTCCAATACCTCTTCCATTTCCTCGATAGAGCGGGCATGTCCTAGAAAAAGAAAACCCCACGCTTGCAGCCATTGATCAAAAGAAGCTGGCAGGCGTCCCCCCGTACCTAAATACAGGATGGAAGCAATGGGACTAGGTCTTAGCAACTCAGTCTGCATAATCATGATTCCATTTAAGTAGACCCATGGGCGTTCAGAAAATACGAAATGTCAGAACACCAAGCTGTAAAAACACGAAATATCGTAAGGGAGTACAGCTATTATATATAACAAATTATTTCTGGCATTGTTACTAAAAACCCCTAAAGCGTTCACTATCAATCTAATCAGATCCGGCGACTCCATTCGTCAAAGACTTGGCATCATTTCGGATTAACTTCTATTAAAAAGACAAGTCATGATAAAAACGAAAAGATACCATTCAAACGCCATTATTCTGTTCCATTCTAAACAGCAGTTCCAAGACTTTATAGATCAAAAATACAGCATATTAGCTTTTTCCTCCCCAACCATAAAGCGATCACCTGCTGCCATCGAACAGGCAAAAACTACGAAGGCATTCTACTTTGCCGTAAAAACTCAAGCAGTAAGGCCATCCAGTCTACTTGGATACCAGGGGGGAGTATTTGGCACTTTCACGCACAAACAAGGAGCCTTTCCTTTCAAAGCTGAGCCCACACTCAGTGATTCCTTTAGTAAAAATCTTGCAGAGCAATTGATACAGGAAGTTCTGAACGGCGAAAGTGAAGGTATCGACCGGATAGCTCCCTGGGTGTACACTCTGTTACAATACTTGCAACAACGACATAGATGCGCCAGAGGAGGGCAGATAACAGGAATCGGTCACTTTAAACTAAAAAAGATAACTACATTTATCCAACAACATGTGGAAGAGGAAATTCGAACCCAGCAATTAGCTGAAATATTAGGGCTAAGCGTTTTTCATTTTATCCGCATGTTCAAAAAGTCAGTTGGTGAGACTCCGCGACAGTACGTAAACCGAATTAAGATGGAAAAAGCCAAAGATATGCTGCTAAGAACGAATTTGTCTATCACTCAAATTTGCTACGAAACAGGATTCAGTAGTCCCAGTCATTTTTCTAGGGTATTTCATCAAGCTTATGGTCATACCCCTCTGAAATTCAGAAATCAGACCAGAAGCTGATTAGATAAAATCATAATAAACAAATCCGCTTAGGCGGAATCGCCTTTCCTTTTGACTACGTGTTCCTTGACAATGCCCAATTTCTTTATTCGTGAGTCCAAGGTATTAGCATTGATATCCAAAAGTTTTGCTGCACCGTGTTCCCCTCTGATCTTTCCTTTACAATAGGTCAAAACAGCAAGAATTAATTCCCGTTCCGTTTCCTGTAGCGTTTTAAAGGGAGGGTTTCCCTGCCCAGCCTTCTGCGGCAAGTATTCTAGACGATTAAGTGGTATAGAAAGTTGATCATCATCTTGATTAAGAATCACGGCCCTTTCTATGATATGCTCTAGCTCTCGGATGTTCCCAGGCCAAGCGTAAGCTAGTAGGTCCTCTTGGCTCCCTTCCGATAGTTTCACCAGCGGCTTACCCAATTTCCGGCTGTAACGCTTCAGAAAATGCTCCGCTAAGGGAATGATATCCAATTGACGATCCCGTAAAGCAGGGAGATGTATAGGGAATACGTTCAATCGAAAAAAAAGATCTGCTCTGAAGGTCCGTTCCTTGACTGCCTTTTCCAGGTTTCGATTGGTAGCCGTTATAATTCGAATATCTGTTCTAATGACTTTATTTCCCCCAAGGCGCTCAAATTCCCTTTCTTGCAGTACCCGTAGGAGTTTAGACTGCAGTTCGATTGGAAGCTCACCAACCTCATCTAGGAAAATAGTGCCTTGGTCTGCTAATTCGAATTTTCCAATCCTTTGCCGATGTGCCCCTGTAAAACTTCCTTTCTCATGCCCGAAAAGTTCGGATTCCAAAAACTGAGGAGGCAAGGCTGCACAATTCAACTTAATTAGCGGTTTATTATTACGAGAGGAATTGTTGTGTATGGCTCTTGCAACTAGCTCCTTTCCAGTACCTGTTTCTCCGGTGATCAAGACGGTAGTATTGGTATCCGCAACCTGCCTCACCTGTTTCAAAACTTCCAGTATATTGGGGCTTTCACCAATGATTTCACCAAAATTATTACCGACTTCAATTTCCTCCTGTAGATATTCCTTTTCTTGTTTTAACTGTTGACTTAGATCTTCTATCTCGATGTAAGCCAGTAAACTTTCCAAAGTAAGCCCTAGCGAAGCCCCTATTTCCTGTAACAACTGCAGATGAGATGCGCTTAGCTGGTCAGCTCTACGATTATAGAAGCTGACCCAGAAAACTTGGCCATTGGATAAGGAAAGGGGAAGGTTCAATAATACCTGACTGCCAAAGTGTCGGCAAATCAATTGTACTAATTGATTCTCTTCCAAGAAGTTCTCCAAGTTCGCACCTTTTAGCAATAGCGCTTGACTCAAATCCAAGTGCGTACTCAGCTTTCTAAAAGTTGTGGTAGAAATGCGGAACAGTCGACACAGTTCATCTCTTTTGAGGGTTCGGTATTCCGTACGACCAATACGCTCAAAAAAAACACCTTCTTCCCAATCTTCTCGATTGATGCCAAAACCAATCAGATCAAAAGGAATTTCGGCCAGCAGCAATTGACTGACCTTAGCAAACTTATCTCTCCAAGAGATTTCCTGCTTAAATGTATCGACTAGGTCAAGCTGCAAGCTTTTTACTCTAGAAGTTCTTTCAATTCTATCATAGGCCAAGATATTAGCCACTGCACTGGCTACCTGATCCATGACCCCTTGTAAAAGATCAAAAGAAATCGCCGATAAAGAATCCGTCGACTTACTGTACAACACAAATACTCCGGTACGTTGGCCTTGGTACAATAAGGGAAAACACAAAAACTCCTGTATCCCAATTTTGTCTAGGTCATGAAGCAGGAGATCGTCCGAAAACCGACTCAACCACACATCCAAAGAAAAGGCCTGTTCACGAGGTAATTTCATAGCGAATTGAAAGCGATCTAGCATAGAAGAGCTGGTATAATCAGCTCCACGAGGATCAGTAACAAACGGAGCAGAGGGTCCTCCCTGAAGGGACCTAAGATTACCAGTGCCAAGTCCTTCCCAAAGGATCTCAAACGCATCGAAAAGAAAAATAGGCTGAAGTAAATCTAGGATAAGCAGTCGTAAATCTTCCGGTTTACGAACACTAACAAGCGCACTACTCAGATCAAGAAGAATTTTGCGTTCCCGCTCCTGTCGAGAAACATCTTCATAAGCTGCACGATAGAGCGCCATCTCGATCTTCACTAGCAAAAGTTCTCTTCGCACCGGCTTTACGATATACCCATAAGGATGGTAGGTCTTAGCGGCATTGATTACCTTTGGACCGGTATGCGACGAGATAAAAATAAAAGGGATACCCCATTGAAACCGAAGTTTTTCAGCTAGTGCTAACCCCCCAAGTTCATCCCCCAATTGGATGTCGAGCAATACCAAGTCTGGTCGCCGGGTCCTAACATAATTGGTTGCCTCTCGTTCAGTCATAGCATGTCCCAATACCTCATATCCGATTTCTTCCACCATTTGGATCAGATTCTCCGCAAGTAGATACTCATCTTCGACTATTAAAACAGTTTTTTTTCCTAGAGTGCTAATGGCATCCAT
>JAHQWA010000423.1 GCA_019634045.1 Saprospiraceae bacterium | reverse complement strand
TTCAGCACCTGCCCCGGCTCCCGAGAAAGAAGCCCCAAAAGAAGAAGCCGCAGCTCCTAGCAGCCCTGCTCCCACTGCTGAGAAATCATATGCTACCGGCACACCTTCTCCTGCTGCTGCTAAGATTTTAAAAGAAAATGACATCGCTCCCGCAGCGGTTAGCGGTACGGGAAGAGATGGACGCATTACCAAAAATGACGCAGTTCAAGCTGCCGCCAACAAACCAGCTCCTGCAACTCCGGCGCGGGGAATAGGCGCCCCCGCTACTAGTCCAACAGTAGCATTCAGTCGGAATGAGACCCGCAAGAAGATGAGCCGCATGCGCCGCACGATTGCCACGCGCTTGGTTCAGGCAAAGAATGAAACAGCTATGCTAACCACTTTTAACGAAGTGGATCTCAAAGCGGTAATGGCGTTGCGTAAGAAATACCAAGAGAAATTTGTAGAGAAATATGGTATCAAGCTTGGCTTTATGTCCCTCTTTACAAAAGCCTGTGCCAAGGTATTGATCGAAATGCCAGATGTGAATGCATTTATTGATGGCAATGAAGTAGTATACCACGATTACGCTGATATATCCATCGCTATTTCCACGGACAATGGACTCGTTGTCCCACCCGTACATAATGTGGAATCCTTGAACTTCGCAGAAGTTGAATACAAAATCAAGGAATTAGCCGGTAAAGCCCGTAATGGTAAATTGACCTTGGAAGAAATGCAAGGCGGTACCTTTACGATCACCAATGGCGGGATCTTCGGTTCCCTCAATAGCACGCCGATTATCAATCGACCACAATCTGCTATTTTAGGTATGCACGGGATTAAGAATCGACCAGTAGCCATTGATGGCGAGGTGGTGATCCGCCCTATGATGTACCTAGCCCTTTCCTATGACCATCGCATTATTGACGGTAGAACCTCTGTGACCTTCTTGGTTAAAGTGAAGGAGTTGCTAGAGGATCCGGTTAAACTCTTATTGGACCTATAGTCCGATTCTATATAAATTTTCTAGAAAAGCCCCTTTTCAGTGTCCAATGACTGAGAAGGGGCTTTTGGTTTTTCTTCGCTCGGAAGTCTTAGCTATTTTCGGCTTGTTTTTTATCCCAGAAAAAAGAACGAAGGAGCTTTCTTTTGACTATACATCAGAAAAAACAATCTTTGTCCTATCAACAATTAAATAGCTGATGCCACCGTCAGCACACCAAACAAGACCGCTATGACCTTAGAAGAACTTTTTCAGCGATTGGCTGACAATCCAGCTTACATTCTATTCTATTTCAGTATCATTCCTTTTGCAGCTCTTCTAGCTGGTTTGTTGGGGAAAGGAGAAGGGCATCTCTCGCCTTGGAAATACCTATATTCAGCACTAATTTTCTTGGTAAGTGTACCGGGTATATTTGCAGTGACCCTGAGTGTTTATTTCTTCTTATTTGAAAAGCGCCCCATCCTTCAAACGGATGTTTACACGCAGATTGTGCCTGTACTTTCTATGGTAATCACCTTACTTACCATTAAGCGAAATGTAAGTCTGGATTATATCCCTGGTTTTGATAAGCTGTCTGGTTTAATTACTATGATTACTGCCTCCTTAGCAATCATGTGGTTTATTGATCGTACGAGAATTTGGGTAGTCTCCTTTGTACGTTTTGAGGTGGTCATTGGTATTTTTATTTTGTTACTGATCGTAATTCGCTTTGGATGGAAAAGAATCCTGGGCAGGAGTGACGCTTAAACAGATATCCTAACGATTCCAAAGAACATATAACTATTCAACATGAGAGATAAGCTTCTACGTACTTTTGGGTACTCCTTAGTTTCCCTGCTACTCTTATTACCCTTCTCTGAAGTGCTAGGGCAGTCCAAGTCACTGATCGACTCTACCAATCTATTTAAGGAATTACTTCCAGAACTGCCGCTTACTAAGGTCAAGAGTAGGGGCGCTTCTTCTGCGAGAAGTAATTATGTGGTCTCTTTCGACCTTGAAAAAGAAATAATGACGGTGGAGGACGAAAGGATGCTGGTTAGGAATGGCGAGAAAAGTAGCAATGATGGTTATATCATTACCATTCCGATGACAAATCTGCATCGTGATGGCATCCTCTTAATCAAAGATGAGAAGAAAGGGCTATTCAACCTAAGTATCCTAGCCACCAATAATGAGAAGGCCTTTACCGTGGCTCCTTTACTGGCAAAAGGTGGAAATTTAAGCTTTCCACAAGACCGTTTACTACTTGGTCCTTGGTCAAGTACTACCCCAGATATTGAAGCCCAATTAGAACGAATCAGAGGCTTACTCAGTTGGATTGCCAAAAAAGAGGGTACCAAGAGAAAGAAATTCAAACCTAGCTTCGAACGGGAAGAGACCCAAGTCTTTTCTACTAAAGCGGTCAATTCTTCCGCACTTAAAGCCGGCTCAAAAGCCTCCCCAAGAACAGCGCTCCCCATTGAGAAAATGGATCAACCTCCACTTTTTCAAAATGCCACACAACTACAGGATATTGCCCCTGCGGTGGAAGCCTACATTTTGGAGCAGCTTACCGCCAAAGACATTCAATTAAAATTCGCGGTGCAGGGCCGACTCATCGTGAATGAATCAGGACAAGTCAGCTTTGTGAAAGTCGATTTTGCTATGGACAAAGGCGCCCAGCAATTGATCGAACGAGTTTTGAAGGAGATGCCGACTTGGAAACTTGGTTCACATGAAGGACGAACGCGAAGCGCACTCATTCCTTTTTCTATAAAAGCAAAACAGTAGCTCCAACTCAAAGCCGGAGCTACTGGAATAAAGGATTTTTAGAAATAGGTTTTATCTTAAATGACAAAAGATAGCCAGAGCTATGCTATGCCATCATTGTTTAGGAAGTAGGGGAAAATTGGAAATGTCCAGGGATTGGATATGGGATAAATTGAAAGGGATTCTGCAAGTTTAGAAGCTGTTTGAGTTTAGCTTTTGGAGTTTGTTATTGGTCTAATTTTTTGCCAATTGAGGCTCTTTTTGAGGATGATAGCAGGGCTATGTGACGATAAAAAGCCGAAAAGTGGCGGAAAAAGAGTCATAACAAAACCACAGTGTTACATTCAAATAACTTCTTAGACTGGGAAAAAATGGAGCAGCGGACTAAAACGTTTTCATTGGTTCTTTGGGTAAAATTCTTTTGGTTTCCTGGGTTGGTTGAACGCCCACTGCTCCTGATTGCTTTCAGTTGGTATTTGGGGTTGGGGTTTAAAGCTTTTGGTCTACTTGGGTTGTTATTTGGTTTTTTGAGTTTGTAAGTGTTTGTTTTCTTTTGTTGATACAAATATAGTGGGGGAATCCGCCCTTTTCAACCAGAATGTAGTGAAGTGGGAATTCTTGGTAGTGAAGTGGTATAAAGTGGGGGCTGAACTGGAAAAGGGGGAAGTGAAATGGGAAAGAACCTTTATGGGCTGGTAAAGAAGGACAAAAAAAGGGGCACCTGCAAGCAGGTACCCCTTTGTATTCTCATTCTGTGTGTGTGCTAGGAAAGTTGGCTAACCCCTTGTACCAAAAGCGAGATATCATCATTCAACACTTCAATGAATCCGCCACCGATCTGAAAAGTGATACTTCGTCCTTTATCAGATATGCTCTCGATACTCCCTTTCTCCTCATTGTACACTTTATGCTCACCTTCGGCAGTCAATAGTGTAACTTCTCCAGCTTCTAAGGAGGAAACAATAGGTGCGTGTCCTTTCAATACTTGAAACTGTCCCAGCGTGCCTGGAACTTTAACTGAAACAACTTTACCTAAGAACACCTCCTTATCTGGGGTCAAAACCGAAATATTCATATTTGCTCTTTATTTAGGTAGAAGACTATCTTAGTCTAAGACTCTCGACAGTCTCCAATCACTAATAACTATTTTGACGACTAAGCTTCTGCCTCAGCCAACATCTTCTTACCTGCTTCGATCGCATCATCAATCGACCCCTTAAGGTTGAAGGCAGCTTCTGGGTACTGATCTACTTCACCGTCCAGGATCATGTTAAATCCTCTGATAGTCTCCTCGATAGAAACCATCACACCTGGCGTTCCGGTAAACTGCTCTGCCACGTGGAATGGCTGAGAAAGGAAACGCTGCACTCGACGTGCGCGGTGTACCGCTTGCTTATCTTCGTCAGACAACTCTTCCATACCTAGAATCGCGATGATATCCTGCAATTCGTTGTAACGCTGCAAGATGTTCATTACCCGCTGAGCAGTATCGTAATGCTCATCACCTAAGATAGAAGGCTCCAGGATACGGCTAGTAGAATCCAAAGGATCCACCGCAGGGTAGATACCCAAAGAAGCAATCTTACGACTCAATACGGTAGTTGCATCCAAGTGAGCAAAAGTCGTCGCAGGAGCAGGGTCAGTCAAGTCATCCGCAGGTACGTAAACGGCCTGTACAGAGGTAATAGATCCACGCTTTGTAGATGTAATACGCTCTTGCATCAAACCCATCTCCGTAGCCAAGGTTGGCTGATAACCTACCGCAGAAGGCATACGACCTAGAAGGGCTGACACCTCAGAACCCGCCTGCGTAAATCGGAAGATATTATCGATAAAGAAAAGGATATCACGGCCACCCGTTGGATCACTTAGGTCTCCATCGCGGTAGTACTCAGCAATTGTCAATCCAGACAAAGCCACACGAGCACGTGCACCAGGAGGTTCGTTCATCTGACCGAATACGAAAGTCGCTTTGGAAGTCTCAAGTGTCTTAGCATCCACTTTGCTTAAATCCCAGCCACCGGCTTCCATACTATGCAAGAAGTCTTCACCGTAATTGATGATACCTGCTTCCAACATCTCACGCATTAAGTCATTTCCCTCACGCGTACGCTCACCTACACCCGCAAATACGGAAATACCATCGTATCCTTTCGCAATATTGTTGATCAATTCCTGGATCAATACCGTTTTACCTACACCCGCACCACCAAACAATCCAATTTTACCCCCCTTAGTATAAGGAGCGATCAAGTCGATTACTTTGATACCTGTGAAAAGGATTTCTTTCTCAGTAGAAAGATCTTCGTAAGCAGGTGGTTTGCGGTGAATTGGAGAAGCGTTTTCTTTAGAAACGGGACCAATACCGTCGATCGCCTCTCCCACTACGTTGAACAAACGACCTTTAATGGCGTCTCCGGTAGGCATCGAGATAGCCAATCCAGTGTCCTGCACTTTCGTTCCTCTAGTCAGTCCGTCGGTAGAGTCCATGGCAATAGCCCGAACGCTGTCTTCTCCCAAATGCTGTTGTACCTCAAGTACCAACAATTCCCCGTTAGGACGCTTAATCTCAAGCGCATTTAGAATTTCAGGAAGTTTGGATCCTTCTGCAGAGAAGCTTACGTCAACTACAGGCCCAATTACCTGTTTTACCAGACCAATATTTGCCATAATTATATTGTTAAGATTGAATGGTTGTCAAAAATCGCTGCAAAAATAGGGTTTTCGTTTGATTATCAAAAGAAAAATGAATTTTCTGACTATCAGTTTTGTGT
Organism: Saprospiraceae bacterium; assembly: GCA_019634045.1. Lineage (GTDB taxonomy): Bacteria > Bacteroidota > Bacteroidia > Chitinophagales > Saprospiraceae > DT-111. Next base: position 18,075 of record JAHQWA010000423.1, on the reverse strand, counting down.
AAAAAAACGAAGAGAATCAAGGACTTAGTTAAAGCCAGTCATCAACTTCGGAAAGTAGGGAAAAGGATTTACCATGGGCTTGCATCAAAGACGAAGATTATTCTGTCTTTTTCACTGACGATAGCATTTTGTATGTTCAGTATAAAAGATAGAGAAAAATAGCCCGTATGTTGTATGTCTGAAGCTAATCCAAGATCTCTGGTAGGTTTCGTAGTAGAACTTTTACTTTCATCTAGTATTTTTCAGATGAATAGTTCAATTTCCCGGGTTTCAACTGCTCCTTGAGGTGGAAAATAGAGCAGTTCTGTGATCAGAGATGAAGAATTTCCAGTACCCAATTGAAGCATAATCGATGGAATCATTATTTCGTGTACTCATTTTGCTTGCTTTAACTCAATTCCTCAAAACTGGAAGCCATGTGACTTCATTTCCTCCAGAAATCTGTGACAACGCCATAGATGATGACTTGGATGGCCGAATCGACCTCCATGATCCGGACTGTAGTTGCTCCACATTGGAACCCACTTCCTTGATTCCCAATCACTCCTTCGAAGAGCAAGAATGCTGCCCAATGAGTCATTCTAGAGTCGATTGCTTGCAAGGCTGGATCCGAGCTTCCCAAACTACACCAGATTATTTTCACAGTTGTGACTGGACGGGAGCAGGAGCCCTCGATATTCCGCAGACACTCCCTGATGGAGAAGGCTTTATTGGCATTATTGATGGCAGCTTTAGTAGTGATCCCAACCCCAATTGGAAAGAGTACGTCGGTATTTGCCTGGAGGATACTTTGCAGATAGATACCCTTTATCGCCTTCAACTCCATGTCGGCTTCTTAAGCCAAAGAACATCCCCCTCTACAGACATTGTCATTTTCGGTACAGCAGATTGCGCCAATTTACCTTTCGGGCTAGGTGATGCTACTTTTGGCTGCCCTTCCAATGGTCCAGGCTGGATTCGGTTAGGATCAGTATCTGTTGCCGGTGAAAATGAATGGAAGCAAGTTGAGATTCTTTTTAGATCAAACAATAATATTGCTGCTGTTGTGATTGGGCCAGACTGTTATCAACGCTCCTTGGAAAATGATCCCTACTACCTGATTGACAAATTGATCTTAGCTAAGGATCAGAATTTCAATGTAGATATCGTGGCCAATGATCACCCCTGTTCTCCCAGCTTCGAACTAAGTATCCCACCTCAGCTTGGATACCGTTACCAGGGGTATAAGGATGGTATTGCTGTAGTTGGAGCGACCTCCCGAACTTTGACGAGTTTGCCAGGTGCAGGAGAATATCAGGTAAGAATTGAAAACGAACTGGGGTGTAAGCTTTCCGAAACTTTTCAGCACGCCCCTCCTTCTTTCTACTCCCAAACTATCCAAACGATCTGTGAAGGAACCGCTGTTCATTTCAATGGACAGATTCTACAAACTGCAGGTATTTTTTGGGACACCTTAACAGCAACCAACCAGTGCGATAGCATTGTAGAATTGAACTTGGAAGTAGCACCGCATGAGGAAAAAGAAATTTCTGCGAAGATCTTCCCACCTGAAACCTATCAAATTGGATCTTTCAGCTTTTCTACACCTGGAAACTATGTTCAAAATCTCATTTCAAGTACAGGTTGCGACAGCACTATTTACTTGGAATTGGATTATTTCCGCTTGTATACGCCCAATGCTTTTTCTCCCAATGATGATGGGCTCAATGACATATTCACTTTTGGCTGTAGTCCAGATGTGAAGTCCATCGAAGCCCTGATTGTCTTTGACCGTTGGGGTAATATTGTGTATGAAGGAGAATCGCTTTCCTGTCAAAATGGATGGAATGGTCAAGTCAATGGAAAACCTGCCCTTGCTGGCGTATACGTGTACACCTCAACTATCCTATTTACGGATGATAAAGTCAGACAGCTTGATGGCTCATTTATGCTGGTGAGATGATCGGCATCACCGCATAGCAACTGCTTAAGGTTATCCAGGCAGGGCTAGTGCCAACTCCAGAAGTCTCGATGCGTGGAAGTCATTGCTGTTCCTCCCGATAAGCCCGCGGGCTCACCCCAAACTCCTTCTTAAAGGCTCTAGAAAAAGAACTAATGCTAGGGAGACCTACCTGAGCCGCTACTTCGGATACATTGAGGTCTTGGTTCTGAAGCAACTGCTGCGCCTTGTGCAAACGTATCGTTCGTATGATATCGGTAGCGGAGCTATTGGTAAGCGCCTTAAGTTTGCGATGCAGAAAGGATCGGCTAATCCCCATGGTTTCACTTAAATTCAAAACCCCAAAGTCTGGATCCGACATCTGTTCCACTATCACCCCCTTCAGTTGAGCGATAAAGGCATCCTCTTGTGCAAAAGGAGTCTCTTCTTTTGTGGTTTCGGATACCAAACCTCCAATATTTGCGTAGCGTTCCCGTAGTAACTGCCTCAATTCCAACAGCATGCTAAGTGTAACAAACAGCTCTTCTTGATGAAAGGGCTTGGCCAGATAGGCGTCTGCTCCTTTCTTTAGGCCTTCTATTTTGGCTTGCACACTACTCTTGGCTGTCAACATCACGATGGGTATATGGCTAGTTCTAACATCCCCTTTCAGTTCCGTCAGGAGTTGGAAGCCATCTTTACGAGGCATCATAAGATCACTAATGATGATATCCGGGCTTAGTTTGAAGGCCATTTCGATGCCCGCTTGCCCATCCACCGCTAGGTGCAGTTCATATTCATGCTGCAATAAGGAGACTAGATAATCCCTGACATCATCATTATCTTCCACAATCAATAACTGTAGACCGGTAGTTGACGCTCCCACGGCTGGTACTTCCAAGACTTGTTTCACTTCCTCTGGTTTTTCGGGTAAAACAATAGGAGGGCTTATATCAGCCTCTTGTATGTCCTCCTTGGGAGCCATTTGTCGGACCGGAAGCAACACTGTGAAGGTTGCCCCTTTTCCCTCTTCACTTTCCAGCCTAATCTCTCCTTCCAGCAGTTCAACTAGATCCTTGGTTAAGGCCAAGCCAATGCCGGTACCGCCCCCAGGGCCTCGGTAGCCGAAGGTTTCCTCCCTTGCGTCATTGCGCTTTACTGTATCCGGTTTCACTTGGTAAAAGCGGTCAAAAATAAAAGCTTGATCCTCGATTGGAATGCCGACTCCCGTGTCTTTTACTGAAAACCTAAGAACCTTGGCAGCTCCTTGATTAGCTGTACTGCCACCGCTTACTTCAACACCCAGATAGATATCTCCACCACTAGGCGTAAATTTGATAGCGTTGGACAATAGGTTACTTACTATCCGAAGCAATTTCTCCTTATCCATATCCATGAGAATATGCTGTTGACGGGGAATAAAATGCAATTTCACCTCCTTGTGTTCTGCTAGCGTTTCGTAAGTTTCCAAGATGTATTGGAAGTATAGTACCACATCTGCTTGTACCCAATCCAACTTTACTTTACCGACTTCCAACTTGCGCAAGTCCAGAATCTGGTTGATAAGATCCAGCAAATTTTTACTATTACGTTGGACTACCTCCTTCATTTTATGATGTCCCGGAACCTGTTCTACGACTCCATTGATAACGGTCAGTGGCGTCTTGAATTCATGGGTTATATTGGTGTATAGCTGGTTCTTGAATTGCTCTAAGGCTCGTAGATTCTCCGTCTCTTGCTTCTTCAATTGTTGCCCCAGTTGAAAACCATAAAGACCGTAGATAGCTGCTAAAAAGGCCAGTAGGTACAATCCGTATGCCCAACTGGTCTTCCACCAAGGGGGATACATTCGGAGTCGCAATAAGGCCACTCCATCTTCATCCACTGGGTCATCCGTAGTCGCCCTGGCGTATAAGGTATATTTCCCGGCTTGCAGCTTGGTGTAGGTCAATTCCATATTATTGGGAAGATCATACCAATTGGCATCAAAGCCTGCCAGACGGTACTCATAACGCTTACTCTTATCCCAGTTGAAATCTGAAAGCTTGATCGTAATGATTCGGTCTTTGTGCGTTAACTTCCATACCTCCTCTGAATTCACAAAAGCATCCTCCGATTTCTTCCCTTCCTTTCCGTCCATGGTCTGCTTGGATAGAGCACTCACCAATAATTGGGTAGGCAGCTCTGTTTTTCGATCTTGCTGATTCGGAAGCACCAATAAGCCATGTCTTGATCCAAAATAGAACTCCTGCCGGTTTTGGCTGTAGTAATATCCCTTATTAAGAAACTGGCCGTACTCTAATCCATCTTGATTATTGATCACAACAAAACGACTTTCAGCTGCAGTTTCTACCAGTTTGGCAATTCCATTATCCGTACTTACCCATAATTTACCGTGGCCATCGCCTTGTATCCCAATAATTGAATTACTCGGTAAACCACTGGATTCGTAGATGCGCTTGATCTGGACCCCAGCGGCGCCTGCAGGACCGATTACTCCACTCATTTTGTTTAGTCCCAAAGTCGTGCCTACCCATAAGTTATGGGCAAAATCCTCATAAATGCTATAGACTACATTACCGGACAAGGTCGTGCTATCTTGCGGAAGGTGTAAAAAGTGAGTAAACTCCTCCGTCTCAACATCTAAGCGGTTGAGGCCGCCATTCGTACCAATCCAAAGGTCCCCTTCAGAATCCAAGACCATAGACTTGATGCGATTGTGAGAAAGAGAATTGGGATTATCAGCCTGATATTGAAAGCGCTTAACGAGTCCGGTATTTGGATCTAATCTATTTAATCCAGTAGTAAATTCCCCTACCCAGATATAGCCATGATGGTCTTCACTAAGGCCCCAAATTCGGTTTCCCGATAGGCTCGCTGGATTATTCGGATCGTGCAAATACGTTTCAATTTGCCCGCTAATCGGATTCAGTTTATTCAATCCATCTCCGTTAGTAGCAACCCATATGAAACCTTTACTATCTGTGAAAATCTCGATAATCCTATTGCTTACCAAGCCCCTGTCACGATTGGGATCGTGCCGTACTTGCTTCCGTTTAATCAGCGTTTGCTGTTGTTCATCCCAACTAAATTGCTCTAAGCCTTCAAACAAGTAGCCGACCCATAGATTACCTTGTTGGTCTTCAGTTATGGTACGAACTTGCCCCGGAGCAACAGAATTCGGATTTTGCGGATCATGTTGAAAATACTGATACGCATCCATAATTCTACTTTCTCGGCCAACTCCCGTGCTGACAAACCCAGCCCATATTCTTCCTGTCCGATCTACCATCAAGCGCCTTACAACACTTGTCTTTAATAAAGTATAAGATTGCTGGGCCGGCCCCACTAGTAAAACACCTACATCGGTTCCGATCCAAGACTGCCCTTTGTCGTCTTGTACGACATGCGTGTAGACATCGGGCTGCCTAGTAGCGTCCAAAAAATCAAATTCGAAATAGGGTTTCGGGCTAAGCGGAATTTCTTTTGGATCAAAATAAAAAACCCCATGTTTGGCAACCGGAAAAACAATATTACCATTGAGATCAACAATCAGATTCTTTATCGCTTGATCCTCTTTTAATAAAGCTACATCAGATATAGGGGTAAAGATCTCACTTTCGATATGCATGCGACAAACACCGCCAGCAGTACCCACCCACAAGTAGTCCTCCTGTTGAAGCAGATTGATCACTCCCTGATGAGCCAGGCTATTTTCATCCTGATCATCGGGGAGAAATTGTTTTTTATCATATCCTCCGCCTGATTCCTTAGGGGTCAATTTGAATAATCCATTGGAGAGGGTCCCTACCCAAATATGCCCCTGATGGTCCACCAAGACTGCTCTTACATCATAGGATATCGGACCAGATTCCGCTTCTGTAATCGCCACGCGTTGTATACCCCCACTATTCAGATCCAAGAAGCACAATCCATTAGAAGTGCCAATCCACAATTTCTGTTTAGCGTCTAAAGATAGGCTGTTCACCCTGTTACTAGTCAGGCTATTGGGATTTTCTGGATCAAATCGAAAATTTAAAAACCCTCGGCCATCAAAACGATCTAGTCCATTATCAGAACCAATCCAAACAAAACCTTGCTCATCTTGAAATAGCACTCGGATGGAATTACTTGACAAACCATCTTCTTGTCCGAAGTGTTCGAATCTATAATCGCTTTGCCCCGCCAAATGACTAATAGGCCAACCTAGGCAGCAGCATAGGAAGACCTGAAGACTCGTACGAAGAATATGAAGCATCCAATTCAAGGCCTTTCGATTTAATAATTCTCCTACAGGTTTGTGATGTTCAATCCTTTCTCCTTAGCCTATCAGAGCAGATCTCTGCTAAAATAGAGATAATGGAAAAACTACAAAGCGTGCTAAAAATATCCAAAAAAACCATATGAAGTGTTTCCATTGAGCTAAGTCCGAAGGGCTCTTCGGTAAAAGACTAATAATCAAATCATTAAGCTCCCTCCAGTTCACCTCATGTCAAGTTTTGGCAACCTGAAGCCAAATAACTGAACGATTTCTCCAAGTTTTAAAGACGATAATCCAAGTTGTTTGCTGAGACTTCCTGCATCTTTGTTCTATCAGAAAAACAACCTATTTCCTCTTCCTGCCTTTACAAGTACTCCATAACCCAAATAAGTCTTCAAGTTAGTTCCATTCAGAGCTATCTTGAATACCTATAAGAATACTTACAACCCAACATAACTACTAATCCAGCAGGCTAATATAGGCCTTTCTCATCGATGATCCACCGGAGTCATCCAGCAACTCCTATTGCCTGCTTTTAAATTTTGATTTTTTCAAACTATTTCAACATGAATACACAATCTGTAAAATTCACGCTTATTTTTTGTATGCTCTTTAGCCTTTCTTTTTCCACATTTGCCCAGACCGACCTAGAAGATTTGGATGATAATGGCCAATCTCAGGATTTGAATTTCACAGGCGATGTGCAGGATTTTATTATCCCGGATGGTTCTTATAATTCAATTGAGTTCGTATTGAGAGGAGGTGATGGAGGACGTGCTCGTTTGGGAGATTGTGAATCGGAAGGAGGTGATGGAGCAACCATTAAAACCAGCATTTTAATAGGAACTGGCAGCAACCAATTTCCTGTTGGTACTCCGATCAGGTTCATCGTTGGAGAAAAAGGGCAGGACTATGAGTTTGATGTACCAGTTACATTTGCAAATGGCGGTGGTGGCGGTGGCTCAGCTGTATTAGCATATAAAAATGGCGAGTGGGTGATTATAGCGGCGGCGGGCGGCGGTGGAGGTGCATACCAGGGAGCTGCTGGATTTTGTGTAGCCAGTCAAAAAGGACAAGGAGGCCGGGCCACAAACGCAGGGGGAGCAGGAGCAGGAGAATATGCTGGTAATGGAGGTGGAAATGGCCATGGCGGTGACGGCGGTGGCCTAATTCTAAACGGAGATCTTTCTGGCGGCGGCGGAGGCGCTTTTTCAGATGGGAAAGGAAATGCTTCTAGAGAGGGAAAAGCAGGATACCCAGATGGAGGCGCCGGCGGTACGTTTGGTTTGAATTCAGACGGTAGTAATGGCGGTTGGGGCTTTGGCGGCGGCGGCGGCGGAGAAGAAGCTGGCGGCGGCGGTGGTGGCGGCGGTGCCGAAAATAATGGCGGCGGTGGTGGTAGCTATGTACACCCTACTTATGCTATTGATCCTGTCATTACGGCTGGCGGGGCTGGCGGTGATACAGAATATGGAGATATTGACTACCAATTTAAAAGTATATGCAGTGTAAATTGGACCGGTACCGTACAATATAACGGATATGAGTTTATCGAAAATATATGCCGTGAAACGGATCGAGGGACCATTCAAATGTTATTTGATTATGATGATGGAAATATATGTGCTCCTAATCTTGAGTGGACAATTTTTCAATCTGGCGGGGATACCGAAAATTATGTATACCTGGGAGATGGCCGTTGGTCTAACGTAGCAGTAGGATTTCATTTAGTGCAAGTGATCAATACCGACCTAGATGTTGTTGTAGCAAGCACGGAAATCGAGGTACGCCCAAGAAATCATCAACCTACTGCCAAATGTAAAAATGTGACCATTAGCCTTCCCACCAGTAAGCAGATTACTGTCCCTGATGATTTTATTGATGATGGATCTACCGGAAGTAGTATCTGCGATGAATCCATTTCGTTTTCAGCATCAAAAACCATCTTCAAATGTACTGATGTGGGACAAGAACAAGTCGTCTTGACGGTCACAGGCAGCAGTGGCAACTCGAAGACCTGTACCTCTACCGTAACCATTGTGGATAACTCCATAGCCTTTGCCTCCTGCGTACCCGACGGTGATTATGATCTTCTAGGACGAGAGAGCGCTAGCATCACATTGGTCGATATTGATGCAGGCTCTGTGCGATCTACTTGTACCCAAGAGGTTCTTTTTTATTATCCTTCTACTTTTACTCCACAAGGTCCTGTTACGGCGGATAATGTTGGAGAAAGTCGTCTGGTGGGTATCCGAATTATTGACGAAACCGGAGCGACACTTTCCAGGTGTCAAACAACCTTAACCATTATTGATTCGGGCACTCCAGTTTTGAATTGCAAAGAAGAAGTTACCGTGACTTTAGATGCTGACGGTACAGCTATCCTTGACCCGACACACATCCTAGACGAAGGCAGTAATATTCCCCCCAGTTGGCCATACAGAGTCAGAGATCAGGAAGGATCCCCGATTAGTGAATTAAGTTGTGAAGATGGTAGTGAGCTTGAAGTTACCTTACTGGTGAATGAATTTACAATCTATGAAATGAGCTGCAACACCATACTAAAGCTTAAAAGCAGTGCTGGTCCTGTTGCCAATTGTAACGATAAAACCATTAGTCTGGGTGAAGACGGACTTGCAGGAATTGAAATTGAAGAAATAGGATTGGGGTCGTACAGTAATTGCTCAATGTTCCAACTATCGGAGGGAACCTTAAGTAAAACGCTTTTTAGTTGTGAGGACCTTGGAGCAAATATCGTCACTATGACCATTAGTGATGCCGATGGTAATACCAGTAATTGTGAAGCTACGGTTACGGTATTGGATGAAGAAGCTCCAGTGGCTCGATGTCAGAATACTACGATACAACTAGACAATAATGGAGGGGCCACCCTCTCTGTGGCAGACATTGATAATGGCTCCAGCGATGCTTGTGGGATTACAAGTTTTTCCCTAGATGTTACCACGTTTAGCTGTGAAGATGTGGGGAGTAAAATCGTGAAACTTACTGCTATCGATGCCGTCGGCAATGCTGGCTCCTGTACCACAATGGTATTAGTCGAAGATAATGTAGCCCCCATAGCACAATGTGCAAGCAACTTAATTTCTGATCAAAGACAATTGAATTTAGATGGTTATAGTAACCAGGCCTTTGATCTTCTCGGACAAAGTTTTACAGCAGGTTTGACTGGTTATTTAGGGAAAGTTCGGGTTTTGCTAGAATCGGTTGTAAAAAAAGGGGCTATTGCTCCTATGATCGAAATTCGAGCGGGAGAGGGGGTCACTGGAACCGTCATTTCTTCAATAGAAGCCATTCCTATATCAACGGACCAAGGTACTCCTACACAGTGGGTAGATGTTACCTTCTCAAACCCTGCCCAAGTGACTGCGGGTAGTAAGTATACTTTTGTCATGACGCTTAATAAATCTGGCGGTACTAAGTATGATATATTTCTAATGGCAAAGAGGATGTTGGGTAATCTTTATCCAGGGGGAAAACTATTCTTCCACAATGATTTCTCCTTGGAAGATTTTGATATTGCTTTTGAGACCTTCATTGATCGAGGCATCACCTTAGCTTTAGATGAAGCAGGTCTAGGCAATCTCGATATTAATGATATAGATACAGGATCAAGCGATGCTTGTGGGATCGCAATGACCGATCTCAGTAAAACGGATTTTAATTGTGCAGATATTGGTGAACATGCTGTTACGCTAAACATAACAGACGTTAATAGTAATAATAGCTACTGCACAACGATAGTCAATGTGGAAGATCCTGTTGCTCCAATTGCACTTTGCCAGGATATCACCATACAACTAGACAATAATGGAGAGGCATCCATTTCCACTACTGATATAGACAATGGATCTAATGATGCCTGCGGAATTGCCGATATAACCCTTGATCAAACTAGTTTTAATTGTGACCAGGCAGGTAATAACACCGTGAGATTGACAGCCACGGACAACAACGGCAACAGTAGTATATGTCAAGCTACAGTCGTGGTAGTAGATGAGACCACTCCCACCCTCACTTGCCCTGAGGATATGACGGTCAATACTGATCCAGGAGAATGCGGTGCCTATGTCAACCTACCCAAAGCAGCACCAGCTGACAATTGTGGTATCAAGGAATTTACTTCTCGCTATCGGCTCGTAGATGCTGAAGGAAATGCGGCTGGAGACTGGTCCAGTTGGGTTGAGGATCACAGCGGCTTCTTTGAATTGGGATCTTATGAGATCCAATGGCGCGTCACAGACCCGTCTGACAATGTGAACTTCTGCAGCATTCAGTTGACTTTGGTCGATGAAGAGGCACCTGAAGTTATTTGCACCGATGTAACTATCGATTTCAATGGAGAAACAATCTTACCTATTGCCAGTAGCACAATCTTCGATCAGGCCACTTCTTTTGATGCCTGTGGTTCGGTAAGCTTTGTGGGCCAGACGCTGGATCAAGTAAGTTGCGAAAATATAGGAAAAACCATACCTGTGCAAGTGATTGGAATAGACCCCAATGGAAATACTAGTACCTGTATAGCACAAGTTACGGTATCAGGTATTCCTTGTGGATTTGAAGCGACTGATATCAATTGTGAAAATGGCGCATCGGCTAGCTACGACCCAATAGAGGAAAGTTATACCCTGACAGCTACTGATTGTGAAGGATATCCCGATGGAGAATATTCTATAGTGACTACCGAATTGTGTGGCGATGGAGAAGTTATTGCCAAAGTAGCTAGCCTGGGTGGTGACGGCACGGCAGGTGTAATCATGATGGAAAATCTATCACCAGATGCTCGCTTTGTAAGCAGCATTAAAGACCTAACCCCTAGAACGCGAACAGAGTACCGCTTAGCAACAGGGGGAGGCATTGGCTACAAAAGTAAGAACCGCTCTGGCGTGAAATGGGTGAGAATAGTCCGTGAAGGACCAAAATTCAAAACCTTTACCTCTACTAATGGCAGTTACTGGAGAAAATCACATACCATCGAGTACGAAACCTTTGCCAATTGCATTCAAGTAGGGTTAATCGCCTATTCCAAAAATGCCAATGAGCCCGTCACAGCCGTCTTCGAAAATGTTAAAGTGATTGGAGATTCGCCAAATACCTTGGAGCAGGTCGATGGCATTCCTGTACACGCCCTACAAGATATCGAAGAGCAGGAAGGCCTGACAAACTCAGATATTGGCCTCGAGATTGCACCCAACCCATTCGCCGAGCAAACACAGATCGAATTTACCCTACCTACAGCTTCCGACGTGACCCTGGAGATTTACAACCTACATGGCCAACGGGTACAAAGCTTGGAGAATGCCCATCTAGATGCCGGTATACACCGCTATCAGTGGGATGGACAGAGCAGCAAAGGGGAGTCCTTGCCAACTGGCATTTACATGCTACGATTGCGAGTGGACAAAAAATGGATTACTACGAAAGTATCCCTAATTAACCGATAATAGTCATACCGAAAAAAATAGGTTCCTATAACCTATCATGAGTTGAAATAGGTTTATATCTGAGGAGGAGCCCAACCTTGGGCTCCTCTTTTTAGCCTAAAAATCAATGGAAAAAATCAAATCCAGAAATTCTAGCCTCCCTTGTACCCGTAAGTAGGAGATTCATACATGTAACTTTTCAACACTTCTCCTGGCAGTAGTCCCGGATTGACATGAATACCTTCCTGCGCTTCTAATCTCGATTGGAAGTTCGAGGAACGGCAATACTAATTGACCAGTTAGGCAGAGCGGTAGAGACCTACTCTATGGATCAATTCACCAGTAGATAAACGACTCATGTGGGCAACCTCCTTAGAGGTATGTACTCCTAAGCCTAAATATTGGCAGCAACAAATACCTTAAAACCTGATTTTCAAAAGACTAGTTTAATTCATCTTGTTATGACTTTGAATTTCACCAGAAAAACAATATTTGGCGGTTCCATCATTTTGCTTCTGTTGACCACGGCAGTTACCCTTATTGACAGAGGATCAGATAAGGTGGAAGACGCCATTCAAGGGCCTATAAGGCTCGATCAGCCAGTAAATACAGGCTCTAAGATTTCTATAGTAGAGGGCGAAAAGAGAGTCCTCCGATGGAAGTCATTGATAGATCTGATCAAGCTCTCTTATAAAGATATCAGCATAGTTGCACCGCATTTTCCCGACTTGGCGGAAATATCGAATGCTCAAGAATTTGATCAGTGGATCCAGAACTATCCTGAGGAAGTTGTGCAATTCATGCATATCCCATTGGTAAAAGAGCTAAGTCCTTCAAAGGTGGCTCTTGGAATAAATCATATTGAAACCCGGAAAGAGATTATTCACCCCTATTGGTATCGGTATAAGCTAATGGATAAGGCAGGCAAAGCATTGATACCTAATTTTCCTTACCCGAATTCTTCATTAAATCTAGCCAAACAGGAAGAAAAATTCAAGTTAGCATTAAGTCGTTGGAGTCAAGATTTTCCAAATGAGTTTGAAGCCATGATGCACTATTTCGTTCCGGGCTATCCAGCTACAGCGGAGAACCTGGAAATCCATGCCGGATCGGACTAAGGAAAATTAAGCACCAACCATCACTAATAGGCTATAATAAACAATTTGCCATGTATCAAAACCTATTCAACTATAAAGATATTACTCAGGCTTTGGCTTTGCTCTGTTTTTGTCTAATCATCAGTAATCATAACTTAAGTGCACAGTCCACGCAAATAGGAGGTGGTCCCATACATGTTGAAATGGCGGTGACCCATTGCTATACCAACATAGTAGATAACGATTCTGACAATGGTCAAGGAGATGCAAATAGCCAAGATCAAACTGAGAATAATAAGACAGAATATCGATGGAAAACAAGTTGGCGGTTTGGAAATGATGAATACAATGTGGGCCATCACGAATGTTTTGCCATCAATAGATGGTCTGAAGACCTTTATATCACTAATGAGGACAACTTGACTATATATAACCCTCCAGGATTCTTAGATGTATCCGATTTGATGATTTTTGATATAGAGACAAATGAAAACTTTGATCCTCAGCTTTATGCCCTTGGAAGTCAAGAACAAACTTTTGGCTTTTGGGAAGAAGATGTTGGAGATAATTGCAGAAGGGGTTCGCTCACTATTATAGGTTCGGGAGGGCAACCGGATGTCACCATCTCTGATGACTATGGACTGTTTTTTGCAAATGAAATTTCTTTTCCCAACCTCACAATATGCAATGTGCCACCGATGTCCGGTTTGGGCCCTGAGGGTAGGTTTTATACCGTGACGATCTCTGCTACCAGTGTGGATACCCAAACAGGTGCCAGGGTTTCTGCCAATTATACCCCTCCTGCCCCTGAATCAGTTTCAGTCACTGAATCCCCTTGTGCAGGGTACTGGTTTAGGTTAGAAGTGGATGATTCCGAATGTAGGAATTCCGGTGGAAATACTTGGAATGAATTATATGATATAGAAATAGAGACATCGCCAGGAAGCGGTGCTTTTGAATTGGTATGCGATAATTGTGATGCCACACCTTCACTAATCATAGATGAAAAAGGCAGCTACGAAATCCGAGCATATGGTGTATCGACAGCAAGTCCTACTACCAGAAGCATAAACTATGCCTCGATGACCCTAACTGTAAAAGATCCAAGTGTTGCCTTGGACAAGTCTTGTCCCTCCAACGTTGTCTTGGAATTGGATGCAGATATAAGTCCAGACGCCCTTGGATACGCTACTTTACTCGATGGATGTATTTCTGATATTACCTATAGTGATACCAGTGAGCCTTGGGAGTGTTCTGGAACAAGAACAATTAGGACATGGGATTTTTTATTGGGAAATGACGTAGTAGGATCCTGCGTACAAACCATCTCTCAAAAAGACCTTACTCCTCCTCTTATTTATTGTAGATTGCCGGAATTGGATTTTCCGGCAGAGGGGTGCTCTGTAGAAGATTTTTATTTAGAACAAATGGTGGGTTGTGATCTAAATCCATCACCAGATTGTGAAACCACTACTCGCGTGCGTTGGCATCCCTATTCTGAAAATGTAGCCACAATAGATCCATCTGATTATGGACCAAAGGTTCATGGAAACTATACGATTATGTCTAAGGTCAGTTTTGAAGAGGAAAGTATAATTCTTCAATATTATGACACGCCTTTACCGGTTCCGGATTGTCAGAGTACCGCCAGATGGGAAAGAACTTTCATAGCGTATGACACTTGTGGAAATTCAGCTTCTTGTTCTATCAATATTCTTATGCAAGAGGGTGAATATCCTTTTTTCGAGGTGCCAGATACCGCCTATACTGGCTTTGGGGTGGAAGATATTTCCCCAGAAAACTATATCCTGTATTACTCACCAACAAGACGGACCATCCCGGAAGAAGATTTTGCAGGGACAGTTTTAACTTGTACAAGTACATCTATCACCTACCAAGACTTTTTAGACACTGGATCCCCTGTTGTGATAAGACGAAATTGGATAGTCACCAATAAATGTGGTAGAACATCTACTAGAGATCAGCTCATTACAATAGAAGCTCCCCCCACCTTTCCTAATGGATGTGACGCCACCATCTACTTGGGAATGGCAGGAGTACAATCACTATACAGGAAAGATATTACACCTGCAGTTGATGATATTACACCTGAAGCTGATTTGATCTATTTATGGAGTGGCGTTCAGTACAATTGTGATGCCATTGATCAAAGCTATCAAGTGGAGATTATTGCGATAGATGAATCGGGCAACCAATCGGCTCCCTGTATTTCCACGGTTACGGTACGAGACACGATAAAACCCACGATAACTTGCAATAGACATACAGTCTACCTGGATCAAAACAACAGTGCTTCTTATTCCGTAAGAGACTTTATTACAGACCTTACTGACAACTGTCTTAGCTATACTGAATTACTGGCCCATTATTCTGTTGATGGCTTACCCGCAATCCTCGATTGTTCCCATTTAGGTGACAATGAAATCACCTTAGTATCCAATGGACTAGTTCACGGACATAAACCACCAGAATGTATAACAAGCTTGACGGTAGTAGACACCATTGCCCCTGTAATCACCTGTCGGGATACCACCATCTACATCGACCAAGGTAATGCCCCCTTTACCCAAGAAGCTTTACCCATAGAGTCGGTTTTTGATGCTTGTTATAGTTCCGACGAACTATCTTATACTTGGAAAAAGACCACTTCATTCACTTGTGCTGACTTAGGGAGCGACGAAAATTTCTGGATCGAAGTCAAGGATCCCAGCAATAATTCTTCTCAGTGCATTTTTACCGTCACCGTATTAGATACCACTGCTGCAAATGTCAAGTGTAGAGATTTAAATATTGAACTTACTGCCAACAATGACTTCACGTACACATTGCATGAGTCAGAGGTATTCACTGGATTAACTTCCCTATGCAACAGTCTTGTAGACCATCCTGGCACTTTGGTCTTTTCTGATGACTCTAATACCTTCCTCGATTGTGATGATATTGGTAGTCCCCAAACCGTAGCCTTGGTATATACACCTGATGATGGCTCTCCTGCATCTAGCTGTACCAGTACCATCAGTGTGCGAGAAAGCCTTCGCCCAAACATCACTTGTCCGACTGGAATTATTGATGTGGAAGCCACCTACGAAGATTGCGGTGCCTTCTATGAATATGAATACACCGCCTGGGATGATGAATGCCCCGAGATTGAGGTGAGCTTTACCGAAGGGCTGCCTAGTGGTAGTATTTTCCCCATTGGTTGGAATGATGTGAAGATTGCCGTGCAAGATAAAAGTGGTAATGCTACCGCTTGCAGTTTCGTGGTACGCGTTGCCGCTCCTTCAGCCGTACCAACCCTCGAATGCCCCGAAGATTATACCGTTCTGATTCCAGGCGAGGATTGCAGCATTGTTATCGACACTGCTGCCATCTTTCATCAAACTTGCAAGGTGCAGAACACTCAATATTTGGGACCAGTCATGGGGTCTGAATTTGAGGTCGGCAACTATACCTTCGGCTTTAAGACTCGAAATACAGAAACCAACCTTTCCTCACAATGCTCCTTTACCGTCACCGTTGATAAAGCCAGTAAAAAACCCTTAGCCATCTGTAAGGATACCACCGTGGTACTAACGAATGGGCAAATAGAATTAGCCCCCAGTGAATTTGACGGAGGATCTTATGATTCCTGCTATGAGCTGGATTATTGGGTGTTATTTGATGGTAGTTTCTCTAGAAGAATTTTTGGGTGTGCGGATCTAGGTCAAAACGACTTCAGGCTTAGAGTCTACAATTCAATTGGTGCATGGAGTGAATGCCAGACAAGGGTAACTTTCGTCCTAGAAGATCCACAGTGCCAAAATATTACTGCTGCCTTGGATGATACAGGTACGGCAGTCATAACTCCTGAAGATATTCTCGTCGCTGATGGAGCATGTACCAATAGTGCTTCCATCTCTCTGAATAAAACTGCCTTTGATTGTTCGGATCTAGGCGCCAACCTAGTCACCCTAACTCGGCAGGCAGCTGGTCATTCAGGACAGTGCACTGCCACTGTAACCGTAACCGCTGATGAAAATGATATCACCCCGCCTGTAGCCCTCTGTATTCCCGATACAACTGTCTACGTCGGATTGGACTGGACCCCACTTCTGGACCCCACCACTATCGATGCCGGAAGCTACGATATTGCCGGTTGCGTAACCAATGATAACATCAATCTGTGGCTAAGTGATGATGTGTTTTTCTGCGCAGATCTAGGACCCTATGAATACTTCCTAACCGTAACTGATGCCAGTGGAAATCAGAGTACCTGTAGTACCATTGTCACCATTGCCGATATCCTTGGACCTGAAATTATCCACTGCAGGGACATTAGCATAGAACTGGACGAAGAAGGAACTTATACCCTGACTAACAGTGATATTCAGCAAGCTTTCCAAACCCGGGAAGTCTGCTTGAGCGCTCCTAATGATGTTTCACAGGTCCAATTTGATTTCGATTGTACCGACTTGGGGCAAACAATTCCAATGACAATTGTCGGACGAGACTATCATGGCAATACCAGTGAATGCGATTTCTCCGTAACGGTCAATATGGCTGCGGATGGAGTCCCCACTGCCGTCTGCCAGGATGTAACGGTCGAACTAAGCGATGGCAGTTACTCCAACGAGCTACTTGCCAGCCTCATTGACGGCGGATCTACTTCTAGTTGTGGCCTGGAATTATCTGTCTCCAACACCAGCTTCCACTGTAGCAATGTGGGAGATAATGCCGTAACCTTAACGGTAACCAACGAAATAGGTAATACGAGTAACTGCCAAGCCACGGTTACCGTATTGGACAAAGAAGCACCAAGCGCCATCTGCCAGAACATTACCATACAATTAGATGAGAATGGGCTGGCTACTACAACAGCAACAGCCATCGACAATGGTTCTTCGGATGATTGTGGTTTAGCTAACCTAAGCCTAAATCAAGCCGCCTTCTCTTGTGAGCATATAGGCGATAATTCCGTCACTTTGACCGTCACAGACAACAGTGGTAATGCCAATGACTGTCAAGCTACTGTCACCGTTCAGGACCCAGTGGATCCAATCGCGCTTTGTCAGGATATTACCGTGGATCTGGATGAAGATGGACAGGCTGCGATCGCTGTTGCCCAGATTGACAATGGCTCCAATGATGCTTGTGGAATAGCCGCCCTGGAATTGGACAAGACCAATTTTGATTGTAGTGATGTAGGAACTCAAACCGTGCTACTCACCGCAACCGATGAAAATGGCAATACCGCAAGTTGTCAAGCCAGCGTTACTATACAAGATGTTACACCTCCCATACTTTTTTGCTTGGAAGGAGAAGTCAATCTCGATGCGGATGGCATCGCTGATATCACAC
>JAHQWA010000422.1 GCA_019634045.1 Saprospiraceae bacterium | reverse complement strand
TTGGCTAGGTACTGCATGGATTTTTCGGAAAATACAAACTGTTGTCCATTGGAATCTTTAGCAATAGTATTGTACAACTTGATGAAGGTAAAAGGGTTATCCAAGCACTTCAAGATGCCGTCGCGTCCGTATTTTTTTTCGATTAAATGTGCGATGTAGAGGCCCATCGGATGACCATTGTAAGGAAGCTGCCGTCGAATTTCCTTACTGGCTGTGGGCAATAGATGTTGGTCATTGGCAATCTCTTGCAATAGGGAGTCAATCGTGTGTAGGTAGGTTTTGGATTTGCGGTAATGCGCTGCGTATTTAGTTTCGTAGTCATTCTTATTGGTCCTTTCCAGTAGATCTACTTTATCAATAAGGTCAGCGGTGCCTTCCATTCTCAGAAATTTAAAAGCCTGAATCAATTGAAAGTGTGGATCATCCTGGTTTACCTTGCGGAGTTTGGAGATATAATTGGCCACATAAACATGATGCAATTCATGGGCGACAAACTTTTCGAAGCCATCTCCATAATTATAGGCAAAAAGCGCATCTATGATGATGGTATCGTCAACAGCAAACCCATCCGGTTGAAAGAGCAGAAAAGCAATATCCGTAGGCTCATTTTCGACGGTAAAGTCCTCAGGTAGGTAAGGTTTAACAATCTCCTTGGCTTGCTTGACGATATCGGAGCGCTTAAATTTCCTGATAAACCGCTTGACCAACTTCCGCTTCTGCTTAGCTTCCACTTGATGCTGATATAGTACCTTCACATATCCCTCACTGTTGGCTAGCTTTCTCTGTAGCGAATCCTTAAAAGCCGGATTATAAACCAAGGTGTAGTAGTTCTTAAAAATCGATTGAGATCTTTCTCCACTCATCCATTTATTAAAACCAGGAGCATTCCAAATGTTCTGCCATTCCTGCTCAGATAAGCTCCCCCTTCGCTCCAGTTTCTTCATGCTTTGCCAAAAGGTTTTCATCCCTTGATTATTGACCGTCTGGGCCTGCGACAAAATGGGGAATAAGATCAGGCATCCGACTAGTAAAGAAAAATACTTTCTCATGAGGAATATTTTCGATTTCCTCGCAAAGTAATCCTTCGTCCATTTTCCGACAAGCTTTCTTGGACTAAATCCTGCTAACTTGGGCTTTCCTTAGCGGTTCATCTACTCCCATGGGCCATCCTGACTTACATTGATAACCTCCTCCTCTTCTAGTCGAAAGAGGCCTCCCGAAAGCCCGAACCACATTTTCCCCTGACGATCCTCCAAGATACTTTGTATACCCATACGAGTGGTTAAATCCATCCGATCCGTTCCTTCGTACAGCTGAAAAGTCTCCCCATCGTAGCGATACACTCCTAGACCATTGGCCCCAACCCAGAGGTTCCCAGCTCGGTCGACATAGAGGGAATAGATATCATTTTTACTCAAAGCTTTCTCCGCGGTAAACTGCACAACTGATTCACCATCAAATTTACTCAGCCCTCCTTCCCCGACACGCTGATCAGTGACTGGAGCATCCTTTTCCGCCACTCTGGAAGCGAACCACATATTGCCTTGCAAATCCTCCTGAATTTCAGTTACGTTATTGGAGGGTAAGCCTTCTTGTTTGGTGAAATGAGTAAAGGAGGTCCCATCGTACCTGCACGCGCCGTAACCATCTCTCGCAAACCAGATGTTCCCATGGCTATCTTCCTTGATTTCTGTAATCCATTCCATGGTATTCAGGTACCATGGCAAGCTAACGGTAGGTACAGGAAGCTCAAACTTCGAAAAAGACTTCCCATCAAATTGATAAACCCCTCCCCAAGTGCCTACCCAAAACGTGCCTTTACTATCAATGAACAACTTGGATATTCGATTGTGCTCTTGGCTGTTTTTTACGGTAAAGCGCGTTATCTCCTTTCCATCGTACTTGCTCAAGCCCGCCTGTGTTCCAAACCAAATATTTCCCTCCTTATCTTCCACGATACTAACTACAGCAGTATTAGATAGGCCGTCTAATGGGGTGAGGTAAGTGAGCGATTGGCCATCGTAGCGGGCCACTCCTTTCGACATGGTACCGAACCAAAGTATGCCCTTGGAGTCTTCAAATATTTCTACCACATACTTGCCTATCTGGGCAGCGGTGCTAGCTTCGACTTGAGAGACTGAATCAGGGGGATCTATAGATTCTGGGCTTGCTTTGCTGGTACAGGAAGTGACTATCAACAACACAAGCGTGAAGAATGAAATGTGAGAAATGGGATTAATAAGCTTCATGGATCAATGCTTTTTGCAAAGGTAGGCTGAAGATAGATATCCACTAGTTTTGAGTCGTAAAAGAATGTAAAGGACTTGTAAAGCCTGAAGAAACGAGGGTTTCTTTATCCAAATAGATGAGCACCAAACTTCGGAATAATTTCGCAAGCCGCCATCTGATACGCTGAAAAGACTTTCGCATGTTCCTCTCCCTCATCGTACCACCCTAAAGCTACGCCTTAGTTTTTGATAGCATCTCGTTCACGGAAAAACTCAAAGTCATCCTCCTTCGTCACGAAACCGAACATCTTGTCTAGCATCGCGGACATATTTAATTCCTGCTTGCGTTTAAGGAAGTCGGGTTCCTGGTCAAAAGCCGCTTTAGCTTCCATACTTGGGTAATACACAAAGTGCATCCCCGAGAGCATGCCCAAGTCGCCAGCGGCTACCTTAGTTGGTACACTATGCGTCCATCCTAGCTCCATACCGCCCCAGAATTACATGAGCACAATTGCGGAATTTTTCAAAATTCTTTGACATGACAAATGATCGCTTCAATCCAAAATGACACTGTATTTCCTAGGGTCTCAGGCCATTTGCAACAATATAGAAAGCCAATGCTAAAATATCGAAAGCTCGAAAAGTGTGGATGATCTAGATTTGCACTGTATGACCCCAAAAGATAAATTTCATAGTCTGTCTACAGTAGTAAATCAAAACAACAGGATGAAAAGAAACAGTGTAATCGTTCATGTATTCATCTTTTTTGTGCTGGGCTCTTCCTCAGCCATGGGTCAAAATAGCGGTCAACAAAACTCGGTGTCTAAGCAGCAGTTAACAGCACCGGCAAAACCAACACCGGCAGACAGTCTTACTTTCCTCGCCAAGAGGTATTTGGACAAAATGGAAAAAAGCAGAACCCATCAGATCCGAGGGAAGATTTTGGCAACCTACCCATCTGCCAAGAGGCATAGGCGAAAACTAAGTTCTTATTTGGAAGCGCACAAGGGAAAAAAGCAGCCGAAGGATAGCCAGACCTCTGCCCCACCCCGTGATCCGCCTACTATAAAGAAATAAGGTGAAGAATAATTTGGGAGAGCGAGGTACTTTCGCTGTAGAATGATACAGTTGGAAAGTACCTCCATTTTTGAAGGTGACTGGTTTTTCGCTATTCAAAAAATCTTGCCTATTACTATTCACAAAAGATGTCTCCTTTCGCACTATAACGGAGTTCCACCCCTTCCTCTTCCAGCTTTGCCGCTACAAAGTCCTTGTTCTTAGAATTCAACAAGCTGCGATTCTTCCTGACTACTCTCCAGAATGGAATTGGAGTTTCCTGCATTCCTTTCCCCGCCTCCTCCGCCATCTTCTTCAAATGATGGCTGGTGCGCATGGGGCAAGCGGCATTGGTACCGGCTTGATCAGATAGTTGCTGACAGAAGTTATCCAAGGTCATAACTTGCCCAAACGGAATGGCTTCAATGTGTTGCTCTATTATTTCTCGGTCGGGGTGCAGCATTTTCCCCATCCCATAGTAACGCTCCATCTTAGGCGGTATATCTACGATTTTATACTTCATAATTCAAAGGTATTTTGGATGAATAATAGCTGTACAAACCTGAGTGTGATCCAAAGGCTGGTCAGTAAGACGATCCACAAGAAGGACCGCCAGTAAAAAGTTGGCTTCATTGAACTAGGCTCAAGGTTTCTTTGATCTTTTCTAGCAAATCTTGCGGTGCCAGTTGGCTAGGCGGAGCTCGGTACACGGCTACGGTCTTTTCTAAGGTGGCCAGTTGATTGACTAGGTCAATACTGCGATGGCTATAGGGTGCGAAGCGCAATTGTTTCGGATCAATAATCCTATCTGTGATTAAATAGTCGATCTTCTTTTTGCAACGACAAGCATTAGACTCCCGGACCAAACCACATTTTTGTTGTAGAAAGCCTCTAATTTTGCTGCGTGCTCGGGAAAGAATCTTCCGGAAATTTTGCGGGCTAATGGAGAGAATCTCGGCTCCTTGTTGGCTTGTGAGTTCTAGGAGCTCTCCCAAGATATATACCAAACGAGCCTTTTCTCCTAAACACAATAACAGTCCTTGCGTACAACTCATTTTCACTTCCTCCTCTAGGAGACTAAGTTCCCCTTCATTCTGTGTGTAGTGTACCTGCTCACTTTGCCCGCGATCAATCAATTCCGCGTATTCCTCAAAGGATAATTGGAGGGTTTGTGTCTTTTTCCCTCTCCTACTCAAAAGCATGTTGGTGGCTACCCGATAAACCCAGGTGGTAAATTGACTATCCCCTCGGAAGGTACCAAGATGAGTAATGATCTTAATAAGGATATCTTGCGTGGCATCCTTGGCTTCTTCGGGATACAATAACATCTTTAAAGAAAGATGATAGACTTGATCTTTAATGCGCAAGACGATTTGCTCCAAGGCTTTGCGATCTCCCTCCTTAGCTTTTCTCACCCAATCTTCTAGCTGATATTTTTCCATGATTGATCGTCTTCGATTTCTGAATTGAATTGAAATGCACTCTTGGTTCTATTATTTTGACTTTTCGGACCTAGCTAGTGTGACAATTTTGGATCAAAAATTTGCACTACGTCCATTTCAACCTCCTGATCTAGCTAATCTAAGGATTCAAAGATCAGTATAGACCTCTGGTCTAATAAAGGACCTCTTCATTGCTCAATCTTTAGGAATCCAGTAATTTACAGTAAGGTTTTTAGCAAAATCAAATCCAAAATATCAAATATGCGCCTTTCTGTATGGCTAGGTTTTGTTCTTCTCTGCTCTCCGCTAAGCGGCCAAAATTTCTTTGATATCCAGATCCCAAGTGCGGAACAAGAAGCCGAATATATTTGGCGAACCATCATCGATATTACCTTTTTTGAAGAATATAATTATCAGTTAAGTCTGCCAAACGGTCCTTTGATCGAAGAACTTAAAACCAAAAGCCGCAACAAACAACTCTCAGACCAGGATCAAGAACGATTGACCACCTTTGTAAAAACGAAAGTATATCGGAAAGAAGATTACGCAGCTGGCTACCAGAAGATCGCTCAAAAATTGGGCCTTCTCAACAAAATGACTCGCCGACTAAAGCGCCACCAGCGCGATTGGCCCTTTAAAATGTATCAGACTTATCCCATCGTCTTGACACTGTACGGGTCGGGAGGAAGCTACGATCCGGACACCGGCCGCATCATCGTTTTCACTACCTCAGACGGGCGGTTCAAAACCTCCGACAATGCGGCTCATGTAGTCATTCACGAAGTGGTGCACATCGGTATTGAACAATCCATCATACAGGACCTTGAAGTACCTCATGCTTTTAAGGAACGAATTGTGGACCAATTAGTGGTCGCCTATTTTAAAAAGTGGCTACCGGATTACCGCGTTCAAAACATGGGAGAGAGCAGGATTGATCCTTTTCTCAAGAATCGGCGTGATATTAGGCAACTGAAGGCCCAAGTCGCTAAGATTTTATCGTAAGTGCTATTAAGTTGTTGTTGAAAATTACTTGGCTGCCCACAGATTGTCAGAACGATACAGGCTTCTCTATTTCGATTTCTAGGAAAATCAGAACCGCTGTCAAAACTGTCGTACGACTTTATAGTCATCGTTAAACTTCCTGTAAGATGATCTTAAAAACCAAGAAGCAACAACTACAAGCGTTGCAATCTCAATGGGGCAAACCCAAGAAATTTGGCTTCAACTTCAGCTTGATTCAGGAGTATTTTGACTTAAAGCCAGTCGCTGCACCACAAGCACAAGTAAATGATCGGGCCGTAACCGACTTGGATATCCATCCATTTTACGAATTTATTGACCGGAGCTGCTCTGCTCCAGGTCAACAAGTCCTGTACTACAATATTCGACAGTTATCTCCGACCAAAGGCGAATTGAAAAAGCAGGAAGAATGGGTACAGCACTATACCCAAGCGGAGACAGCTCGCTGGCAATCCCAATTACTCCTTGGGCAATTGGCAGCCCCAGATGATTATTACTTTCCCTATATGCTTTATGGAAAGCTTCCTACCCGCCCTAAATATTTTCCGGTACTACGCATCCTTCAATTGCTTTTCTTCGTCGGGCTTTTCGCGGCCTTCATTAATAGAGTCTTCGTCCTAGGATTGGTCTTGGTCTTTGCCATCAATCTGCTTTTACACTATCGTGAAAAGGTTCAAATTGGCACCCTTTCCAGGGTCTTTTCTCGCTTAGGGCGCCTAAATAATATTGCCAAAAAGCTTATTCCATTTTGTCCCTTAAGCCAGGAAGAAAGTGACCTTCTTCGGGAGCAAAGGAAAGCTATCCACAAAGTCGTCAAGAAAATCAGTTTTCTAAATACCGACACCTTACAAGACAATGAAGTAGCAGCGGTCGGCTGGTACGCCATGGAGCTGATCAAAATCGCCACCTTGTCAGAAGTTTTGACTTTCTACCAGGTAATTGATGACATTGCCCGAATCAGACCTCAAATCGAAGGAACCTATCTCTTCGTAGCGGAAGTAGATATTGCCTTGTCCATTGCCTCGTTACGGGCAGGCCTTCCTTTTTATTGCCAACCGAATTTTTCACCTCCTGCCAAGCAATTGCAGGTGCAAGGACTAATCCACCCCTTGGTGAAGAACTGCGTACCGAATGACTTAACGCTCCAAGGACACAGCCTGCTTCTTACCGGCTCCAATATGTCTGGTAAATCCACCTTCATTCGCGCCCTCAATCTCA
Organism: Saprospiraceae bacterium; assembly: GCA_019634045.1. Classification (GTDB taxonomy): domain Bacteria; phylum Bacteroidota; class Bacteroidia; order Chitinophagales; family Saprospiraceae; genus DT-111. The sequence continues at coordinate 15,251 of JAHQWA010000422.1, read as the reverse complement.
ATGTAATTGCCGCACAAACCTTCAATACCGTTTTTGCCCAAAGCTATACCGCGCCGCAGTTTGCCATTGCCAGTTCCATCCGCATCAGCGATGATCTCCTGGATGAAAAAAGCTACTACATGGAAGAGGTGAATGCCATTGGCGAACTGCTGCAAAAGGCGGAGACCAGCGAGTCTCCCACCTTATTTACCATCGATGAAGTTTTCAAAGGCACCAATACCATTGAACGGGTGAGCGCCGCCAAAGCGATCCTAGAGTATTTGAACCAAGGGAAACATTTGGTCCTGGTATCCACCCATGATATCGAGCTAACGCAACTGCTGGAAAGCGGTTTTCAGTTACATTGCTTTCAGGAACAGATTGAGGATCAGCAGCTTTCTTTCGATTACAAACTCCGGCCCGGTGCACTTACGAAGAGAAATGCCATTTCTATCCTCGAGATTGCAGGTTATCCCAGCTCGATCATCGCGGAGGCCAGGAAGTTGTCCGAGGAATTGGAGGGAGAAAAGATCAAGACGGTAAAGCAATAAGTAATCAAATACCTGTCGATTCCCAATATACCTAACCTTAAACAAGGTGAGATCAATATGCCGTCAGGTACATGATGTACCCTAGGCGAGCCAAACCAGAAGCGTCCCTAGCATTAGTCCAGGGAAGCTTCTGGAGGTGTAGATTTTAAGACAAGCGAAGCGGCAAATCCGTCAGGCGCTCGCCAGTGAGGCGGCGCACCGCGTTTCCAATAGCCGCGCCTATGGGTCCCATGGGCGGTTCACCTACGGGGTAAGGTTTGTCGTCACCTTGAATCAAAATGACCTCTACCTCTTTGGGTGAATGCCGTAGGAGGGTCATATTGTACGGACCGTAGATGGTGGGATACAATTGCCCATCTTTGAGTGTCATTCTTTCGTGCATAGCACCGCTCATACCCATTACTATGGAGCCTTCACATTGTGCTTTAACTTGATCTGGATTGACGGCAATACCGCAATCAAACACGCAGATCACTTTGTGCACTTTAATCTCCTTATTTTCGATGGATACTTCAACCGCATGCGCACAAGGCGCTCCAGCATCGACGGAAGCTGCAAACCCCATGGCTCGGCCATTGGAGGCTTCATCTTTATAGCTTTCGCCGGCCTTTTGAATCACAGCCTTCAGCCGCTTTCCAGTACCTTCATCACTGATACTAGCCAGCCTGAACTCCACCGGATTCTTCCCGGCTTTGATGGCCATTTCATCTACAAAGCTTTCAATCGCAAAGGTGTTGGCCAGCAGGCCCAAACTCCGCCACCAACTCGTAGCGAAGGGCAAGCTTGTATGCCATTGCACCACACGACGGTTCGCCACTTTGCCATACTGAATATTGCCGCCACGCATGGCTCCCACATCCGTCCCCAAGATGGTGTGCAGGGCGGCTGGCATGATGACGGAATTGATAGCTACATCTCCGCTGGCATAATGATGCTCAAGGCCGTCGAGGAAACCGTCGGCACCCAGTTTAGCACGCATGATGTGATGCGTTGGCGGCCGGAAAGTATCGTGTTGAAACTCTTCTTTTCGAGTAAAGAAATATTTGACAGGTTTACCGACTGCTTGCGACATTTGTGCCGCTTGTACAGCATGTATGGTATTCAATCGTCTACCAAATCCTCCGCCCAAATAGGTCGGAATCACATTCACCTTTTCGAGCGGTAAACCTAAGGCCTCCGAAACTTGCTTCTGGGTCACCCCAATCACTTGCGTAGAAAGGATGATGGTCGCAGATCCGTCCTCAACCAAAGCCACTGCACCGTTAGGCTCGATTTGCGCGTGAGCTCCGATTGGGCTTGTAAATTCCATAGAAACCACCTCTTCATCGGATGGGTCTAAAGCCCCGCCTTTCTTTTGCGTGATCATCTTATCGCCTTTCCCCACCTGAAGAAGGTCACGGATATCTTCCTCCGTCCATTGCTTGGGCACGTCCCAGTCGACCTTAATCGTCATCTTAGCAGCTAAGGCCTGTGCATGGGATTCTGCCACAACACCCACCCAATCGTCTTTTTGTACGATCTTGACTACTCCTGGCATGCCTTCTGCTTTGGAAGTATCCGCCCCCTTGAAGGTAGCGCCGACATGTTCGGGTCGGATGACACAAGCATGCAACATATCTGGCATTTCAGCATCCATACCAAAGATAGGGTCACCAAAAACCTTGGCATCTAGGTCTACTCGTTTAATAGGTTGGCCAATATATTTGTAGTCTTTAATGGGACGTAGTTCTGGTGTTTTAGGTAATTTCCATTCAGTCATGGACTCCGCGATCTCCGCATAAGTCATGCTCTTCCCAGCTCCTTCAACCATGCCACTATTAGTATTAAGGCTGGCAGCATCGACTCCCATTTGTTTGGCAGCTTCCCCCTTCAGCATTTCGCGGACGGTTGCCGCCATCTCTCTCAATGGTACCCAAAGTGAAGCGACAGAGAGACTTCCCCCAGTACTCATGCCATCAACAATACCCGTTGCCGTTGCTGCGCCAATCACCAGCACTTGGTCTAAGTCCACATCCAATTCATCTGCTACCATTTGAGCAAAACTAGTAAAGGAACCTTGTCCCATCTCTACTTTGGGGGAATGCAGTACTACTTTATTCTCCTTGGTTATTTCAAACCACAAATTGGCCTCGGTTCCTGATCCAGAGTAGGGAGGAATCAGGGTTTCTACCATCTCCAATCCCATTCTACGTAGCGGGTTTCTAAATACATAGGTTCCCACTGCCAATACACCAAGGGTCCCAAGACCACCACGAACCAGAAATTTTCGGCGAGATACTTTTTTCTTTTTAGTCATGATCTTTTAGCTTGTTTGGTTAGCAGATTGGGTTAATTCAGCTGCCCGATGAATGGCTTTGCGCATACGCACGTAGGTGGCACATCGGCAGACATTAATGATATTGTTATCGATGTCCTCGTCGGTGGGATTCGGATTTTTCTCCAGCAAAGCTGCTGTGGCCATCATGAAGCCGGGTTGGCAATAACCACATTGTGGAACGACGTGCTCAATCCAAGCTTGTTGAACCGGGTGCGGATTCTCTCTGGTACCCAAACCTTCAATGGTGGTCACATTTTTGCCTTCGGCAAACTTCACTGCATAGGAGCAGGCTCGGATAGCCTCGCCGTCAATATGCAGCGTGCAAGCGCCACAGGCCGCTTTACCGCAGCCGAATTTCGTACCCTTTAGATCAAGCATATCTCTTACGACCCATAGCAGGGGGGTATTCCCGTCCTCTATTTCGATGGACTGGGCTTGTCCATTTATAGTGAATGATACTTTCATTATCTTCTATTTTGATGATGATCAATAACTATTGTGCGGGTATGACCGCTCCTTCTTCAAACCAAGCCTTCACGGCCTCGATGTATTCCTCTACGGGTACTGGTGGGAGTTCACGAGGATTTCCGGCAGCATCTATTCCGGGGTTCCAAGCCCACAGCACCAATTCATGCTCGGTTAGGTGTTCCATTACTTCGTGTGCGGTCCGGCCGCCGTTCCTTTTCGGGTCCAGCATGGATTCCGCGATTTCCGTACGGCTTAGTCCCTCCCATTTCATACTTTCTGGCGCTAAACTCCATTCAGGTGCGCCAGGAACGCCAGAGTAGTCGTTGTTTTCATTTTGGTGGCAGGTATTGCAGGTCGTAGCCTCGTAGCCATGATTGCCATCCCCTCTGGCCATCCCAAAGTAATGAGGGTGGCTGTCTTCGCCTTGTTTGGGGATATTATCGCTAGGATGGCAGTTGACACAGCGTTTATGCAGGAGAACGGACATCATTTTATCAAAGTTGTCGTCACTGGCCGACGGCATTTCTTTAGGACTGGCCCCAGCCTTACCATCTGGCTCTGAAGTGGCAAAGCCTCCGGCGAAGAGAATGGAGCCGCAGAGGAGAACGGGAATAACATACAGCAGTTTTTGACTTCTCATCCTACTAGTTTTTAGTACAGTTACAGGAAGTGATGTGATATTAGTAGTGAAGATACTACGAATGCGCTACCAAGATTTGTCAATTCGTGTCAAAACTTACTTGTCAAAATAGACCAAGCTGATCATGGACTGATTTTGGAGGGAGGAATACCAAACTCTTTTTTGAAGGTTCGGCTGAAATGAGCCAGGTCTTTAAAGCCTAATTCTAGATAGACTTCAGAGGCGGTTTGTGATGTGGTAAGCAATAGCTCTCTGGCTTTAGCTAACCTATGTTTCAATATCCAACTATGTGGAGAAGCATTGAAGATCTTGCGGAAATCTCGATTAAAAGTAGAGAGGCTACGACCAGATAATTTTGCCAATTCTACCAAAGGTAGTGGCGAAATGATATGATGTGTCATAAACTCCTTCAATTCAGCTTTCACTGATTTTGAAAACTCATAAAATAGCGCTAGATGTTCTGGGTTGGCTTGGATGATTCCAAGCAGCGCCTCCTTGGTCTTAAGGTACATTAAATGCTTGTCAGGGACTTGATTTTCAGACAAGTAGAGTTTCAAACTTCGATATAACCCCAGCAATATTGGGTTTTGCTCAAGGTTGACAACAGGTCCTCCGATGGCTTGCTTTGGAGCCTTATATCCTAGTTCTTTAATGGCACTTTTGATGAAATCATCCTGCAACACCATGGCGTCAATCAAGGCACAATCTTCCCCCTCATCCCAGGTTTTGAAATAAGAAAGTTCCGTGAACTTACGGACAATACAGAAGTTGCCCTGAGGAATAATGATCAGCTTATTCTTCAAGCGGATATTTAATTGCCCTTGCTGCACGTAGAACAAAACGTTATGGGGATAATACCCAGAATGCTCATTTTGCTTTCGAGCTTCGATGAAAGCAGCAATTTGGATGCCTTCAAATTCCAAGAATTGATAATCGTTCTCCATGCCACTCGTTATTGTAGATACAAAAGTACCACTTTAGGCAATAGAGAGATTGTCTTTTTATGTCAAAATAAAAAAGGCTAACCCACTTGGCGGCAGATGCTGCGCTTACCCAAACAGCCTACTCCTCAAATATCGAGCATTCATTTCAGCAATATTGGCAATAGAAATCCCCTCTGGGCATTCCACCTCACAGGCCCCGGTAAAGGAGCAGTGCCCAAATCCTTCCTGTTCCATTTGAGTCGTCATATCTTTGACTCGCTGGTGTGCTTCTAATTGGCCCTGAGGGAGGGTATTGAGGTGATTGATCTTAGCAGCTGTAAACAAAGCAGCTGATCCATTTTTGCAAGTAGCAACACAAGCGCCACAACCTATGCAGGCAGCAACATCCATAGCTTTATCGGCCGTTTCCTTACCGATTAATATGGCGTTTGCCTCCGGCGCAGTGCCAGTCTTAGCACTAATATAACCGCCCTGCTCTATAATTCGGTCAAAAGCGGAGCGATCCACAATCAGGTCTTTTACTACTGGAAAAGCACGAGCTCTCCATGGCTCCACCACTACTGTGTCACCGTCCTTGAAACTACGCAAGTGCAATTGGCAGGTCGTCACGTGATCATGAGGGCCATGGGCTCGGCCATTGATGAATACTCCACACTGTCCACATATTCCTTCTCGGCAATCATATTCGTACGCAATGACTTCTTCCCCTTGCAAGACCAGGATTTCATTCAAATGATCCAGGGCCTCCAGAAAGGACATATCTTCTGTGAGATGATCTACAGCGTATGACCTAAAAGCGCCCTGAGTTTGGGATTGTTCCTGTCTCCATATCCGGAATGTGAGTTGCATTGGCTAGATTTTATCGATGGACAAGATTATTTGTAACTTCTAACAGATGGTTGCACGTATTCGAATGTCAAATCTTCCTGGTGTAACTTGAATGCATTGGAATCGTATTCCCAAGCAGAAACGTAAGCAAATTGGTCATCCCTTCGCTGGGCCTCTCCTTCCGCTGTCTGATATTCCTCTCTAAAATGTGCCCCACAGGATTCTTCCCTTTGTAAGGCATCGGTACACATCAGGATACCGAGTTCGATGAAATCTGCCAAACGCAAAGCTTTTTCCAATTCTGTATTGAGTCCGTTAGCTTTCCCAGTCACCTTTACCTCAGACCAGAAGGAAGTACGGAGGGATTTGATTTGCTCGATTGCATTTTGCAAATCGGCACTATTTCGACTCATTGCACAGGCTTGCCACATGATTTTTCCCAAATCTCGATGGAAAGCATCTACCGTTTTTGTTCCGTTCAAGGAAAGTATTTGCTCAATTTGCTGTTGTACCTCCAATTCAACTTTCTGAAAAGCAGGATGATCAACGGAAACCGGTCCTTCTGATAAGCTAGCAGCGAGGTAGTTATTGATAGTATTGGGTAAAATGAAGTAGCCATCCACGCTAGCCTGCAACAAAGAATTGGCGCCCAATCGATTGGCACCATGATCAGAGAAGTTGCATTCTCCAATGGCATATAAACCAGGAATAGTGGTCATCAATTCATAATCTACCCAAAGCCCCCCCATAGAGAAGTGGGCAGCTGGAGAAATCAGCATCGGCTCCTCATAGGCATTGATTCCCGTAATCTTCTTATACATGGCAAAAAGGTTACCGTAGCGATCTTGTACCACCTTTTGTCCATAATCGGCAATGGCTTTGCTAAAATCCAAATACACCGCATTCCTAAGTCTGCCTACCCCATAACCTGCATCAATCCTTTCCTTGGCAGCACGGGAGGCAATGTCCCTGGGCGCTAGATTACCGAAGCTGGGATAGCGCCTTTCCAAATAGTAATCCCTTTCTTCTTCTGGAATATCATTGGGGTGTCGATCATCTCCTTTCTGCACTGGCACCCAGATTCTGCCATCATTCCGAAGGGATTCAGACATTAAGGTCAACTTAGATTGAGATTCGCTCGACTGTGGTAAGGCAGTGGGATGGATTTGCGTAAAGCTGGGGGCAGCAAAGAAAGCGCCTCTTTTGTGAGCCTTCCAAATGGCACTACCATTACAGCCAATCGCCAAGGTGGATAAGCGATATACCCTCGAATATCCACCTGTGGCCAAAACGACAGCATCCGCAGCAAAGCGTTTTAATTTTCCTGTGACCAGGTCTCTAGCGATAATTCCTCTTGCCTTACCCTCTACTAGTACTAAATCCATCATTTCATGCCTCGGAAATAACTTTACCTTTTGCTGTCGCACCATTTTATTCAATTGCGAATAAGCAGCTAGCAAGAGTTGCTGCCCGGTTTGTCCCCGAGCATAAAAAGTGCGTTGCACTTGCACCCCTCCAAAACTACGGTTGACCAATACGCCTCCATACTCTCTGGCAAAGGGTACACCTTGCTGAGTAAAGTGATCGATCAGTGGGGCAGATAGTTCTGCGAGGCGGTAGGTATTGGCTTCTCGAGACCGAAAGTCTCCACCTTTTAGCGTATCATAAAACATTCGCCAAATGCTATCGCCATCATGCTGGTAATTCTTAGCTGCATTTATTCCGCCTTGCGCAGCCACGGAATGTGCACGGCGAGCCGAGTCCTGATAAAAGAAACATTGTACATCGTAACCTAATTCAGCTAAGGTAGCCGCAGCACCTGCTCCAGATAGTCCAGAGCCCACCACAATTACTTGCAGTTTTTTCTTGTTGGCAGGATTAATCAATTGGCTTTTCATCTGATAATTGCGCCATTTATCTTCCAATCTTCCTTTCGGAATTTTTGCATCTAGTTTCATACTGACAATTATTGAAAATACACAACAATGGGAATAATACCGAAGCCCGCAGAAATCACAATAGCGTAAATGAGAGACAGGCGAGCCAGCCACTCCAAGCCTGGTCGATGGTAAAATCCAAGTGTCTTAAAAGCACTTTGGAGGCCATGGTGCAGATGATATCCCAAAGGGAGAGCCATCAGCGTGTAAAAGACTACGTAATAGCTATTCTGAAATAAGGTATAAGTGACTTCGTAGATGTCTTTATTGCCAGCTGCATCAATTCCCACCTCTGCGCCAATGCCGAGTTTGATTCTTGCCCAAAAATTGACTAGGTGAACGACTATAAAGATGAGAATCAATACGCCCAGTGCCCCCATATTTTGTGAAGCCCAGCTACTATTCTCTCGATATTGATTCACCGCATACTTAACCGGTTTTGCTCGCCGGTTTCGAACTAGAACAAGTATGGCATAGAGCACATGCATCAGTATCGAAAGATACAAGACGTAGGCTACCGCCATAATAAGGGGATTCTCACGCAAAAAGGTGGAGTAGGCATTGTAGAGCCCCCTAGCCGAATCCTGCGGCAAAAGCAGTAGGCAATTAGCAGACAAATGAACAATCAGAAATAAACAGAGGAATAAACCCGTGAGAGCAATCATGTTTTTCCGAAAGAATAATCGGTTAGTCTTCATAGTAAACCTTTTACAGTGGGATCACCCGGTACTCTTCAAGCCTCCGGCAATTCCGTTGGTAATCATCAACAATTTTTTCAATAAAGGTTCAGCTTCTGCTGGCGAATGCGCTTTCGCCCGACGCCAATCTTTGAGGTATTCTAATTGCAACTGGTGCAAATGGGCCAGGATATCACTTCTTAGTGTGATATTTCTCAGCTGATTGGTCCGGCGTTCTGCCACTGTTTTTCCAAACAATTCGGTAATTTGTTGAAGCCCCCACTTATGATCTTCTAGCAGTAATTCCATTAAAGGTTCTCTGTGTTCAGCTTCCTGTACTAGTTCGGCAAAGGCCTTCATGATGGATAGATCTGCATTCAACAAACTGGTTTCCACCTCAATCAAGGTATAGTATAATAGTGGCCAGTCCGTAGAAGTTTTTTGCAAAGTCGTCCACAAAGCGGGAAAGGTATCTTGCAGTTGATGCAAAGCCGTGCCAACGCCAAACCATCCCGTGAGATTAAACCTCGATTGGTTCCAACTGAACACCCATGGAATGGCTCTTAAATCCGATAGGCTCTGTGTCCCAGTTCGGCGAGAAGGCCGGGAACCTATCTTGCTTTGCTCTAATACGTCAATCGGGGTCGCCTGCGTGTAAAATGGAATGAATCCCGGATGCCCAATTAAGCTAGGATAGGTCTCTTGCGAAAGCTGGGTTAGTTTATCCATGGCCTCAAAAAGTGGAGCCGGTAATGGCACAGGAGTTTGTCCTTTCATGACTTGTCGGGCCGTTCCAGCGAGCATCATCTCCAAATTGTAGGTAGCGTTTTTTAGGTTCGCGAATTGCTGTGCGATCGTTTCTCCTTGCACGGTAATTTTGATCTCCCCACTAACGGAACCTGTGGGCATACTGTCCAAAAAACGATGGTACTTCCCGCCGCCTCGGCTAATGGTGCCGCCTCGGCCATGGAAAAAACACAAGTGCATCCCATATTGCGCCGCCGCTTTAGTGAGTTTATCTTCTGCCTGGTAGATGTTCCAACGGCTTGCCAAGATGCCACCGTCCTTGTTGCTATCACTGTACCCCAACATCACCTCTTGGATATCTCCCCGTCGTCGTCGCTGTGTGATCGGGTGTGCAAGGAATTCGTGTAAAATCTGATCCCCTGCCTGCAGGTCATCTATCGTTTCAAGCAGCGGAACGACCGGGATCGACTCCTCTAACAGCCCCACTTCTCGCAGGAATAGGTACACGACTAATAGATCTGTGACATCCCGAGTCATACTGACTATAATCGAACCAATCCCATCGGTACCATATTTTCGAATGTGTCGACGCAATACCCGATAATAAGCCAATAACTTGTCAGCTTCCGCGCCGCAAGTATCCCCCAAGACTAGAAAGGGTCGCTTTGATTGTAACTCTTGGTTTAGGAAGACCAGCCTCTTTTCCATTTTCCAATTACCAAAGTCAGCGTCTTCGAATCCAGCGGCTTGCAGAATTTGACTTAAGGCTTTTTCGTGATAGGCGCTATTTTGCCGGATATCCAATGTAACCAGATGAAAGCCAAAGCAGCGTACTTGACGTTCAATATCAAAAAGCCTCTCCTGCGCAATCCGCTGAGCCCCAATCTCATTCAGGGTTTGCCTCAATAGTTTTAAGTCATCCTGTAGTTCTTGAACATTGGAATAGACGCGACCAGCCTCAGTCTGCTCCTGCGTCAAGGTATTATTAAGTCGAGCACTGATTAGATTGACAAACTGTCGGTATGGGCTACGAGGGTTGCGGGCTACAGCTTTGGCCCCTTCTTCTCCCAAAAGAGTAGCCCTTTCCTCTATGGCCACTCGAAAGCGGGCTGGACTAGGTTGGTGCATCTCAGACATACTCAGGCTGGCAGCCAATTTGCCCATTTCCTCCAGAAGTATGCTTAGCGCTGCTTCACGATGTTGTTGCAAAGTACGCTCCGTGAACTCTGCCGTAACGTAGGGATGTCCATCACGGTCCCCTCCTACCCAACTCCCGTACGTTAGCATCGGGAATTGCTCAGGTTCGCTCAGATAGTTTGGATCAAAGCCCATAGCCTTCCAAACGCTACGTAAACGCCAATCACTTTCTCGCAGAGCCAAGGGAAAAACGTGCGTATAGTAATGTAAGACGTGCTTTCGTTCGTCAAGGAGAGATGGTTTTTCCAAGTAAACTTCTCCGGTGCGCCAGAGGCGCTCGAGCAAGGATTTCAAGGATTCCCGAATCTGGTCGCGCTCCGTATGAGACCAAGTGCTGTTCTCATTTTTCACCAAGAGCAAGTACAACTCCCGGTGTAGTTCCAATACTGTCACTCTTTTGGCTTCGGTGGGATGAGCGGTGAGGACCGGACGAACGTGCACCCGAGAGAGTATTCCGGCCATTTGCTCCTCGGTAAAACCTTGTTCCTTCCAGTTGGCAAACGTTTCTCCCCAGGAGCCACGGATGGCTTCCGGGCCGCTTTGATTTTCTAGCTGTCTCTTATACTGGACTGCTACATTCTCCTCTACCATATTTAGCAATTGGAAAGAAATGCTAAGGGCTTGAATCAATTTGGCCTCCTGGTCGGATTCGAGGGAATTGGGAGTCGGAGGCCCTTGTTGACTGAGCCAGGGGAGCCACTGGGCAAGGTCTTCTTCTCCGAGCGAGACTAGTACTTCTTGGAAGCAAGTCATGACAAAGTTTAGATCTAGGCTGATCTTATCAACTTCTTGATCCTCTAGGATCTTTTCCATAGATACATGCAGTTTAAGTCTTCAGATTCGAAAGGCATCGAACAGCTGACCTTTCGTATTACAAGGCCTTTCAAAATTACCAAAACCTCAAACCGGGCTGGGGCCAGAAGCATCAGGTGCTAGGGTGATTTTTGTCATTCATTTTGAAAACATATCTAGTTATGATTAGAAATCCCGAAGCGAGCTCCTAATACCCTTCAGACCAATCTAGACCGACTCCACCTATTGACTCTTTATCAGGAAACGGGTAAATTGCAGGTAACAAAAGAGAAGCTGGCACCTACATGACCAGCAGTAGCGCAACCTCTTGTCTGACCATTCGCTACACAAGCATCTACATTATTAAGGATCTACTGACTCAAAGAGAGCTGAGGCGCACCTTAGCTTTCAGCGTTGTCATTTTTGTGAGCATTTTGCAAATCCATTGGGTTTGCACAGACAATTAAACCATGAAAACAAACAGTATTCTTCCCGAGGCTTGGCTTTACCCGAGCTTAGCCATCCTCCTTTTTTTCTTGATGAAAACTGCCTATTCGACTGCTGCAGTGCAAGATTTGACATTTCTCCTGTTCCCTAGTAGTGAACTAGTGGGTACCTTCACCGGGACTAGCCATGTCTTTCTTGTAGATCAGGGTTACTACAATGAAGCCTTGAACATATTGGTTAACAAATCGTGTTCTGGCTTTAACTTTTGGGCCATTAGCTTTCTGATGAGTTACTGCCTAATTGAAAAGTCTGCTCACACTTGGCAAAGGAATATTCTATTGCTTCCGACGATTCTGATAGCCACCTATTTCTTTACGATTTTAGTCAATGGCACTCGAATTCTCTTTTCCGTTTTTTTACATTCCTCCCCCATAAGTATGCTGACCGAAGCCCCTCCTTGGATGCACCAGGCCGAGGGATCATTCATCTACCTTTCCTATTTGATCATTGCCTTTCTCAGCATTGACTATTTCCAAACCCCAAAAACTGCCACACGATGAAAAATCTACTAAACCCAAGATGGCTGCTTTTGATCAACACTTTACCCATTATCATACTATTTAGTCTGATGATCGGAAAGTACCAGGTCGTCAGTAGTTTGTTATTGAAAAACGAAATTTCTCGCTGGCATGGCTTCGGTTTTGCCTTACTAGGGCTGGCCTTGATGAATTTAATCTATACCGGGATGCTACTGATTCGAAAGCAGAAAGTATCTCCTTTTTACGGCTTAGTCGCCTTATTGACCTACATCCCGTACCTTTATTTGTTTAGTTATAATGTGGAATTTCTAATGCCTTGGCGCATTCCGAATTGGCTAATGGGGACGGAGGGATTTTTGTACGTAGGTACTTTCCTAATGCCTACGCTAGCTTATTCACTCTTTATTCTAGTGCATCACTTCACGCCAAAGGGAGAAGACCACAAGGCAGGCCTTAATTTTATTCTCGCTTTGCTCATCCCTTTTTCTTGGTACTTCTTTTTAACCACCATTCTCCCGCTTTGGCAACCCGTCAACACTCAATTTGCAGAGCATACGATTATTATCTTGATCATTGCAGGAACAGTACTCTTTCTGTTTTTCTTGATTCGACTGATTTATATCTTATCCTTGAAGCGAATTGAAGCCTTTCAGAAATATCAATTGTATTGGAAGATCCCCATCACTATTCTTTTCCCTCTCCTGGGACTAGCGCTCAACAATGGCCACCTCGACTTGGGCTCTTTCTTAGGGTCTAATGTCTTTGGCAACTTTAGTCACTTTAGCTTCTATGGCCTGGCGCTGCTCAATGGTCTTGTCCTATGCCTACCGAATCTGGACCGGGAATCCTACCGATTGGGTCTGTTTATTGCACGTACAGCTACTTTTGCCTATACTTTGTATTTCTTTTTGGTATTCCTTCCCTTTTTACCGCTATCGGTGATGGCCATCATAGCAGTAGGCTTAGGGTTTCTAATGCTTACCCCCTTAGCGCTATTCGTCATCCATATTAGTGAACTGACTGCTGATTACAAATACCTACGTTCTCGCTTGTCTAGTCCCTTGTTGCGCACCATTGCCATCTCGGCGCTACTCATTCTTCCCTTACTGGTGACCTTCAACTACTTGAATCACCGTAGGCACCTTCATCGCGCATTGGACTTCGTTTATCACCCGAATTATGAACAATCGGATGATCATATCAACAAACGAGCCTTAGCCCATACCTTACAAACCATCAGTGAACATAAAGATCGTGGGCGTGGCTTCGATTTGGGGTTTAAAACACCTTATCTCTCCTCTTACTACAACTGGCTGGTGCTTGACAATCTTATGCTGTCGAATACGAAGATTCAGCAATTAGAAAAGATCTTTTTTGGGGAAGGCTCCTTCCACGTGGCTACCACCTTTATCAATAATGAACAGGTTGAAATAACGGACCTGCAGACTCGAAGTGAATGGGATGCCAAAGAGCAGGTCTGGAGAAGTTGGGTAGACCTAGAAATCACTAATCAACAAGCAGATAGCTGGATGGCTGAATATGCCACGCAAATTGAGTTACCCGAAGCCTGTTGGATCAGTGACTATTATCTCTATGTGGGAGATCGCAAGGAAATGGGCATGTTAACGGAGAAGAAATCCGCTATGTGGGTGTTTTCGCAGATTAGAAATGAAAATCGAGATCCGGGGCTATTGCACTACATCTCGGGGAACAAGGTTTCCTTTCGCGTATTCCCCTTCGCCGATCAAGAAGTACGAAGAACAGGGATTGAATTCGTACATCGATCTCCGGTCGAGATCAAGTTAGATGACCAATTGATTTCATTGGGAGAGCCTGGAAATCAAGCAGTCGGAATGGCCATTCCTCCAAAAGGTATCCTATACCTAGAGAAAAGGGAACAATTGGAACTAGACACCCTCTATCGAAAACCTTACTATCATTTTCTTGTAGATGTTTCGAAGATCGAAGAAACAGATTTTATACGCTACCAGCAAGAGATTCAAACGATATTACAAGGGGAGGGTCCCGACCAACAAGCAGCTAAGGTAAGTCTAGTGGGCACTGCTTCACAAACGTTTTCGATTACCGACGACTGGACCTCAGCATGGCAACCGAATTCTCGCCCGGAAGGATTTAACTTAGACCGAGCGCTCCGCAAAGAGTTAGTTGCACATCATCACCAGCAAAGCTCCGACTACCCTATTTTCCTGATCATGAGCCCTACTCCCTTCCAAAATCTGATTGAAAAGGACTTTGCTGATCTCGCCTTCACCTACCCAGAAGGAGATGACTTTTACTTCCTAATGCCGAACGGGAATTGGACGAGACATCGTATGTCTTCATCCCCTCATAAGATTGAAGAGGTCGTTAATATTTCCGGCATCAAAGGAAAACCTGTACTCGCTTATCCAAATGGACAGGCACCTAGTCATTTTTTTCCACTGGGGAAGGAGATTATATGGGCGATTACCGAAGACTATTCGGCTGGCTATGATCCTTCTTTAGTGGAGAAAAGTTGGGCGGCGGCCCTCACCCTGGCTGCCAATTGGCGCTGGCAACAGCTGTACCCAGAACGCTCAGACGAAATTTGGCGGCCATCAGTGAAAGCGAGCTTCGATGCCCATATCCTAAGTCCGCTTACAGCTCTGATTGTGGTAGAAAACGAAGCGCAGAAAGCTGCTTTATTGAAAAAGCAGTCAGAAGTCATGAAGGCTAAGTCCTCCTTAGATGCAGGAGAGGATGCGGCGCGGATGTCGGAGCCCAGCTTCTTTCTTGTCCTGCTGCTGGGTGGGGGCTTGTTTTGGTGGGATAGGAGAAAAAGAAGGAATTCACATTTATCATCAAAGCTTAACTAAAGATGTAGGAAGTACCTCTAGACCTTGGTACACCTCCCTCTTAAAACAGTAATTCTATAAGGTTGTCATCTAAAGGCAACCTTATAGGGTTAAAATTCGTACAGTCTTAGTACTGGATACTCAATCTTTCCTAACAACCTATTTCTTTCCGCAGTACTACACAATATTGTCGTTCATAGCACACTAAGTCCCTCCATCTTAGCATAGAATTTCTTTGCAAAATTTTCAATAAACACTAAAACGAACGACATGAATTTAAGAATTACCTTCTTTCTCACTTTAGCGATGCTCATATTAAATGTTCCACTTAGGAGTCAGTGTACCAGCAGTGGG
>JAHQWA010000032.1 GCA_019634045.1 Saprospiraceae bacterium | reverse complement strand
TGGCTAGCCAACTTGCCCAAGCAGGAGATATTATCCTGGTGGCGGGAAAAGGCCACGAAAACTATCAAGAGATTAAAGGGGTAAAACACCCCTTCGACGATAAAGAAATTCTTAAAGAAGAATTAATGTACAAACCATAAAAACTATTCGAAGCTGTTTAGATTTGCCCTTTTGTAAACAGCTTCAAACCAAGTAAACATGCTGATTGAATTAGTTAAATGGCTGGAAGAAATCTTTGGCGACTTTTTAGGCGCCGGGCTTTTTACCTACATATCCTTCCGAGCTGGACTGGCTATGATCATATCACTGGTCATCTCCATGATTTTTGGCGGAAGGATCATACGCTACCTGCAAAAGCAGCAGGTAGGAGAAACGGTTAGGGACTTGGGACTTGAGGGGCAACTTAAGAAACAAGGAACTCCTACAATGGGAGGGATAATCATCATCATGGCGATCGTGATTCCCAGCCTGTTGATGGCCAAGTTGAATAATATTTACATCATTCTACTCCTGGTTTCTACGCTTTGGATGGGCATCATTGGCTTTGTCGATGATTATATCAAAGTGTTCCGCAAGAACAAGGAGGGCTTACACGGTAAGTTCAAGGTGCTGGGGCAGGTAGTCTTAGGTTTGATCATCGGAGTGACGATGTTAATGAGTGATCAGGTGGTCGTTAGAATGGATGTAAAACAGGCACAACAAATTGGTATAACGGAAACGGTGGGAGAGCAACCCGTGACAGTGATTAGTAATGAAGAAAACACCGTGCAAAAGGCCGACTACAAATCGACTTTAACCAATGTGCCCTTTATGAAGGGAAATCGACTGGATTATTCCAGACTTATACCCCTAAGCAGAGAAAAGTCTCAGCAATGGGTCTGGCTGTTATTTATACCCTTCGTCATTTTCTTAGTGACGGCGGTCAGTAATGCAGCAAATTTGACAGATGGACTAGATGGGTTAGCCACGGGGATTTCCGGCATAGTGGGGGTTACCTTAGGTATCCTGGCCTATGTTTCTGGTAATGCGATTACGGCTAACTATTTGAATATCATGCATCTGCCTGGTACTGGAGAGATCGTGATTTTTGCAGCTAGTATGATTGGGGCCTGTATAGGTTTTCTGTGGTACAATGCGTTTCCCGCCCAGGTATTTATGGGAGACACAGGGAGCCTCACTTTAGGAGGGATTATCGCTGCCATGGCTATTTTGCTAAGAAAGGAATTGTTGATTCCTATCCTTTGTGGAGTCTTTATGATGGAGACGGTATCTGTCATCTTGCAAGTGTCTTATTTCAAGTACACCAAGCGCAGGTATGGAGCGGGTAGACGAATATTCCTGATGTCGCCTTTGCATCATCACTATCAGAAAAAGGGAATGCCAGAAGCAAAGATCGTAACGAGATTTTGGATTGTGGGGATTCTTTTGGCTGTTATTACGATACTAACGCTGAAAATTAGGTAGCAATGAAAGTGGCGATTTTAGGAGCAGGAGAAAGTGGGGTAGGAGCCGCCCTTTTGGCTGCACAACAAGGCGTTGAAGTTTGGGTCTCGGATAAGGGGAAAATAGCCGACTCATTCAAAAAAGAACTAGAACAAAATCGCCTTCCATACGAGGAAGGAGAACATACTTGGGAGAAAATTGCACAAGCGGACTTAGTGATTAAAAGTCCAGGCATCCCAGATAAGGTGCCACTTATTCAGCAGCTGTTGGCTAAAGGTATTCCGGTTATTTCGGAGATTGAATGGGCCAGCCGCTATACGAATACTCCCATTATTGGCATTACGGGCAGCAATGGTAAAACGACCACGACTACTTTGCTCTTTCACCTCCTCGCCCAGGCTGGCAAGGATGTAGCCATGGCAGGTAACGTAGGTAAAAGCTTTGCTAGACAGTTGACGGAATCTCAGAAGGAGCTGTATGTCTTGGAGTTGAGCAGCTTTCAGTTGGATGGGATCGATCACTTCAAACCCTGGTTGGCACTTTTACTGAATATTACTCCAGATCATTTAGATCGCTATGATTATCAATTGGAGAAATATATTCAGTCAAAGTTCCGAATTACTAAAAACCAGGGGCAGGGGGACCAATTCATCTACTTTGGAGCAGATCCAAACATTGAAAGCCACCGAGAACTGATTCCAGAAAATGTCGAAGAGCTGGTGATTGGGGAAGAGATGATGCAAGGAAAAACGATCCTGGCAAATCAGGAATCTTTTGACTTGAGCACTACTCGTCTTCGCGGCAAACACAATGCACTTAATGCACTTTTTGCTGTACATGCAGCGCAGGCGTGTGGAGTGACGGCCCCGCAGATAAGAGCAGCTTTAGAGCGTTTCCATCCCGTGGCGCATCGTCTGGAATCTGTGGCTACCATCGATGGGGTAGAGTACATCAATGATAGCAAGGCCACAAATGTAGATGCTGTCTTCTACGCCTTGCAAGCCATGGACAAGCCCATCGTATGGGTGGTCGGTGGAGTGGATAAGGGTAATGATTACGATCCCTTGTGGCCTCTAGTGCAAGAAAAAGTAAAAGCTATAGTCTGTTTAGGACTAGATAATAAAAAGATCATTGAAAAATTCGGCTCTTTAGGTATTCCCATCAGTGAAACCGATAGTGCAGCAAAGGCTGTTCAGGAGAGTCGACAATTATCAAAAACTGGCGAGGTCGTATTGCTTTCTCCGGCCTGCGCCAGTTTTGATCTTTTCAAGAACTATATAGATCGAGGAGATCAGTTTCGAGAGGCGGTGCTGCATTGGGAGAGTGAGTAATTAAGCATTAGTAATTGAGAATAGACTGTAAAGTGATTGATACATAATGGGGGAGAAGGAGTGTGAGGGAGTATATCCGAAAACCAAAAATTAGTAAAACGTGTCAACAATAGCCGCAAGGATTTATGCCGAACTACGAGGAGACAAGGCCATCTGGGCCATCGTCGCCTTGATGGCTATTTTTTCTTTGATGGCAGTATATAGCGCTACAGGTTCTTTAGCGTACCAAAAATATGGGGGGAATACGGAAGCCTACTTAATCAAACATGGAGTGATTTTGATGGCGGGCTTATTTCTGACTTACGTTTTCCACCTGATGCATTATCTCCGCTTTTCAAAGTGGGCACCCGTGCTAATGGTGATTGTGATCCCCCTTTTGATGTATACCATTGCTTTCGGTGTAGAGCGAAACGACGCCCACCGCTGGATTGATATCCCTCTAACTGGGCTGACCTTTCAGCCTTCAGAGTTAGCCAAATTAGCGCTGATTATGTACGTAGCGCGGGCTATCTCCAGCAAGCAGGAATACATCAAGGATTTTCAGGAAGCTTTTTTGCCGATCATCGTGCCGGTATTGATCATCTGTGGATTGATCGCCCCAGCAAACTTGTCCACAGCGATCATTTTGTTTTTCACCTGCATGTTCATGATGTTCGTCGGCCGAGTGGATTTGAAATATGTTGGCCTGCTCTTATTCTTAGGTATTGTGCTGTTCTCGTTCTTATACACTTTAGGGAATTTCTTCCCGGAGATCGTTCGAGTTCACACCTGGACTTCACGGGTAGCGGCTTTTATGGAGGACTCCGGTGATGTCGCCCAGGTCACCCAAGCCAAGATTGCCATTGCTAATGGGAATCTCTTTGGGCTAGGGCCGGGGAATAGTATACAGCGAAACTTCCTCTATGTCGGTTATTCCGATTTTATCTACGCCATTATTTGTGAAGAATACGGTGTATTTGGAGGAGCCTTATTGATCGGCCTCTATGTCTTGCTTTTCTTTCGAGCTACCCGTTTGGTTACGAAGAGTCCCAAGGCATTTGGAGCTATGTTGGCCATGGGCTTGAGTATTCTATTGATCATGCAAGCGTTTGTCAATATCGCTGTATCTGTAAACCTAATACCGGTTACGGGAGTGACTTTACCAATGATCAGCTATGGGGGTACTTCCCTGGTGTTCACTTGCGTGGCCTTTGGAATCATCCTCAGCGTGAGTAAATACATCGAATCAGTGACTTAAGAGGATATGAGCAACACCCAAAAACCTAAAAAGATAATTATCAGCGGCGGCGGAAGCGGCGGACATGTTTTTCCGGCCTTAGCCATCGCGGAAGCCATCCGAGCTAAAGAGCCGGATACGGAAATACTTTTCGTTGGCGCCAAGGGGAAGATAGAAATGGAGAAAGTGCCATTGGCGGGTTACCCGATCAAAGGACTTTGGATCAGTGGCCTACATCGAAAATTGACAATGCGAAATTTAGCTTTTCCTTTCAAGCTAATCAGCAGTTTAGCGAAATCCTTTGGGATCGTCCGGTCCTTTCGGCCAGATGTAGTGGTTGGAGTTGGAGGTTTTGCCAGTGGTCCGGTATTACAGGTGGCCAGTTGGTTGGGCATTCCTACCCTCATCCAGGAACAGAATTCCTATCCGGGATTAACCAATCGATTATTGGCGAAACGAGTAGACAAAATCTGCATTGCTTATGACCGGATGGAGCGCTACTTCCCTAAGGATAAATTAGTGATGACGGGGAACCCGGTAAGGAAGGTGATTGGCACAGAGAAGATCGATCAAGCGGCAGCCCTGGCTCATTTTGGCTTGGAACCCAATAAGCGCACCTTGTTTTCCTTTGGCGGAAGCCTAGGCGCACAATCGATCAATGAAGCTTTGGCGGCCAATGCCGAATTGATGGGTAAGCATCCTGAGGTGCAATTGTTGTGGCAAGCCGGTAAACTATACTTTGAGCGCTTTAAGGAGAGTGAAATGGCTCAACTGCCCAATGTGCAGATCCGGCCCTTTATTGACCGAATGGATTTGGCTTATTCCATCACAGACTTGGTAATCGCAAGAGCGGGAGCCTTGACCATTGCGGAACTAAGCCAGGTATCTCAACCATCGATACTGATTCCTTCGCCCAATGTGGCGGAAGATCATCAGACGATGAATGCCAAAGCTTTGATGGAGAAAGATGCGGCCGTGTTGTTGCCGGATCCACAAGCTGAAGAACAGGTGATTTCATTGGCTCTGGAGGTAGTGCAAGATCAGGCGAGGTTGGCAAAACTAGCGGAAAATGTTCACCAGTTGGCTACGCCAGAAGCGGCTACTTTGATCGCCGAGGAAGTGTTTAAGTTATTGCCGAAAACAGATTGACAAGACGACGAAACGTATGAATTTGCAAGATATACAGTGCTGCTACTTTATTGGAATCGGAGGAATAGGGATGAGTGCCATTGCCAGATATTTCAATAGCATTGGTATAGCAGTACATGGATATGATAAAACTGAAACAGCCTTGACCAAAAAGTTGGTGGAGGAAGGAATTGACATTCACTATGCGGATGATGTTCAGCAGATTCCGGAGCAGGTAGATTTGGTGGTGTTTACGCCAGCTGTCCCTGACTCTTTACAAGAGCTGCAGTATCTACGTTCCACCAAAATTCCGATCAAAAAGAGAGCGGAAGTTTTGGGGATCATCAGCCGAAACCGAAAGACCATTGCCATTGCCGGAACACATGGGAAAACGACGACCACCACGATTACGACGCATTTGTTGCGATCAGGAGGAGTGGATTGTTCTGCCTTTCTAGGTGGTATTGCCCAGAACTTCGGTTCGAATTTCGTGGCGGGAAATAGCGAATGGGTAGTCGTAGAGGCCGATGAATACGATCGCTCTTTCTTACAGCTGTCACCTAATATTGCCGGCATTTTATCGATGGATGCTGATCATCTAGATATTTATGGTGATCGAGAGAGCATTGTCGAAACTGGTTTTCGAGCCTTTGCTCAACGTTTGAAGCCGGGCGGGGAACTGTGGGTGAGAAATGGCTTAGGCCATCACTTTGATGTGGCCCGAACTTTTGGATTGGACGCTGGACAGGCCCGCAGCGAAAACATCAGGGTGCAGAATGGGTATTTCACTTTTGACTATGTAAGTACAGACGTGAAAATGCAAAACCTACAATTTGCTTTACCCGGTCGGCACAATGTTGAAAATGCCACCTTGGCCATTACTATTGCACTGAGCTTGGGGGTGAAGGAGGCAGATATCCGTGAGGCCCTGATGACGTTTAAAGGGATCAAACGACGATTTGACATGATTGTCCGTGGGAATGACAACGTCTATATCGATGACTATGCGCATCATCCAACGGAATTAAAGGCCGCTATTGCTGCCGCCAGACAACTCTATCCAGATCGAGAATTATGCGGGATTTTCCAGCCCCATCTCTACTCTAGAACCAGAGATTTCGTCGATGGCTTTGCAGCAGCACTAGATGGTTTAGATATACCGATTCTGATGAACATTTATCCTGCTCGCGAAGAACCCATTCCGGGGGTGAGCACGCAGATGATCCTAGATCGGATGCAGAATCAACGTAAACAATGGCTAAGTCGAGCAGAAATCTTGACTTATGTTACTAATAATCCCGTTGAGGTCTTGATGACCTTGGGAGCAGGCGATATTGACCGCCTGATTGAACCACTTAGCGACTTGATGCAATAATTATGGCAAAGAAGCGCAAAAAAAATCAGGATTATAGTCGTACCCTAAAGCGATTGGGGTGGGCGGCCGTATTCTTTGTTTCCTTGGGTCTGGTGGTGAATTCAATCGATAAAAAGGGCAATACCGAGGTGGCACAAATTAAGGTAAACATTGAACCTTTGCCTGATGGCAGCAAGCTTGTAACCGAGATCGATATAGAGGAGCTGATTACGGAGCGGTTTGGAGTGCCCTTAACGGTTTTGCCGGTCAAAGAAGTAAACGTGGAGCGACTGGAAAGGGTACTGGAAGAAGATCCTTTCATTGTGGATGCGGAAGCCTATATAGATGCAAAGAACCGGGTTTCGATTGATATACTTCAGCGTGAACCCATCTTGCGGATTATTGACAACAATGGCTTGAATTATTACCTGGACAAGGATGGCTTTAAAATGCCCTTATCTAGTAATTACTCTGCCAGAGTGCTGGTGGCTACTGGAAATTTGCCGCCGCACGTGCCAAGTTTTCGAGAGCGTAAGCAGAATTATTTGAAAGATGTTTTTGAGCTGACAGAAATCCTGCGGTCTGATGAGTTTCTCAGTGCCATGATCCAACAGATTCACGTTAGCAACCGTGGCGAAATCACCTTGGTTCCTGTGATCGGCAAGCACAAAATCTACTTTGGACGGTATCGAAATCCGGAGGATCAATTGGATCGCTTGAAGGTGTATTATCAACGAATTCTTCCCATGGTAGGGTTTAAAAAACACCGAGAAATTGACTTGAGGTATAACGGACAAGTGGTAGGGCGCTGACACAGGATGTACTAGTTGAATTATCGAGAAAACCAAATAATTTTCTTTTTTAAAACATATTATTTTAAATTAGCATTAATTTAGGTGTAGAAGGCTATGTTTATCTAATCATGCTATACCTTTTGAACCAAAAAAATATTTAAAGATGGAAACAAAACCTTTTAACTCAAATGTCGTTGTCGCACTTGACATTGGTACGACTAAGGTTTGCGCCATCGCTGGTCGAAGGAATGAACACGGAAAGCTTGAAATCTTGGGATTCGGCAAGGTCGATTCCGAGGGAGTGCTAAGAGGGGTAGTGTCAAATATCGAGAAAACAGTGAAGGCCATTGCCGAGGCGACAGAGTACGCACGGAGAAGTGCTAAGACGGATTTCAAAGTGGTGCATGTTGGTATTGCCGGACAACACATCAAAAGTCTTCAACACAGAGGGATTTTAACGCGTGATAATGATCACACGGAGATCAGCAACCGAGATATTGATCGGCTGATCAGCGATATGTACAAGCTGGTGCTGCCTCCTGGTGATAAAATCTTACACGTTATCCCACAAGAATATACCGTAGATAACGAACAAGGGATCACTGACCCGATCGGTATGTCTGGTATTCGCTTGGAAGCCAACTTCCATATTATTACTGGACAGATCTCTGCTTCTAATAATATTCACCGTTGTGTGGAACGCACGGGTTTAAAGGTGGCCAACATGACCTTGGAGCCTATCGCTTCTGCTGCCGCTGTGCTAAGTGAGGAAGAGAAAGAGGCCGGAGTTGCCTTGGTAGATATTGGAGGTGGTACGACGGATATTACCATTTTCCAAGATGGTATCATTCGACATACAGCGGTTATTCCTTTCGGGGGCAATGTGATCACTAAAGATATTAAGGACGGTTGCAGTGTGATGGGGCAGCAAGCTGAGAAATTGAAGATTAAGTTTGGCTCTGCCTTGGCAGAAGAGGTGTATGACAACCGTATCATTACGATACCTGGCTTGCGCGGTCGAGATCCTAAGGAGATTTCAGAGAAGAATCTGGCTAGGATTATCCAAGCTAGAGTCGAGGAAATCCTGGACTACGTAGTATGGGAGATTCGCCGTTCGGGTTATGAACGCAAGTTAATCGGTGGAATCGTATTGACTGGTGGGGGAGCCTTGCTCAACCACATCGATAAACTCACCGAATTCCATACCGGCATGAGTACTCGAATTGGTATTCCTGTAGAGCACCTGGCTCACGGATACAGTGAACAATTGAGTAGTCCTAAGTTTGCCACTGGAATCGGTTTACTATTGAAAGGCTTAGATGATCTGGAAGCTGGAAAATTGGTCGTGGAGGAAGAAAAAGAGGAGCCAGTTTTAACTACCGTAGAAGAAGACAATTCCAATAAATGGTATGAACAATTGTTCAAAAAGACGAAGGAATGGTTTGAAACAGAGCCAGATACAGATTTTTAAGCGACTTATTACCAGAAGCACATTTTTATAATCCCTATTCATATAGGTTGCTGGATGAGCACTTACTGATACTATGAATGATCGCCATCCAGCGGATTTTACAAAAAAACCAGCAGCCATGATGTTTGATTTGCCTAAAGATGAAAGCCCTATCATAAAAGTGATTGGCGTAGGAGGGGGAGGAAGTAATGCCGTAACCCACATGTTCCAGCAAGGAATCGTTGGCGTAGATTTCGCAATTTGCAATACGGATGCACAAGCTATGGAATTTAGCCCCGTACCAAATCGCATGCAGTTAGGTCCGAAACTAAACGAAGGGAGAGGAGCGGGTAACAAGCCCAATATCGGGAAACTAGCCTGTGAGGAGTCCATTGAGGAGATCCGAAAGTACCTCGATAACAACTGCAAAATGTTGTTTATCACTGCCGGAATGGGTGGTGGAACGGGGACTGGTGCAGCTCCTATTATAGCCAAAGCCGCTAAGGAGATGGATATCCTGACGGTGGGAATCGTCACGCTTCCATTTACTTTTGAAGGCCGGAAAAGAACTACTCACGGAGCGGAAGGGTTAGAAGAAATGAAGCGCAATGTGGATACCTTGATTGTCATTTCTAATGACAAACTGCGTCAAATCCACGGTAATCTTTCCATTTCTGATGCCTTCTCACGTGCTGACAATATTTTGACCACCGCCGCTAAGGGGATTGCTGAGATCATTACCGTTCCTGGTTATGTTAACGTTGACTTTGAAGATGTTAACACCGTGATGCGGGACAGTGGGGTAGCCATTATGGGAACCGCCTCTGCTGATGGTGAAGATCGAGCTAGAAGAGCGGTCGATGAAGCTTTGCACTCTCCTTTATTGGAGGACAATGATATCCGCGGAGCACAACATATCCTACTTAATATTACTTCCGGTACTAAGGAGGTGACCATGGATGAGATCTTTGAGATCACTGAATTTGTCCAGGAAGAAGCGGGATACGGAACTGATTTGATCTGGGGTAACTGCTTTGACGAGACGCTAGGAGAGAAAATCAGCGTTACGGTAATCGCTACTGGCTTTGAGAATAGAGCACTCAACAAAGTTGCCCAGGAAGATGACCGAATCATTGTTTCCTTGGATGATGATCAGCCAACCCCTTCGAAGTCTGACGACAAAAAAAAAGGATTAGCTGATATTGGTTTTGACGGCTTTAGCGAGGAAACCTCTCAAACGGTAGAGTTTGATGATGTCCGAGCGACCATCGATAAGTATCAACGAAACCGTTATTCCTATGATGAGCCTTATCAGAAAGAAGACGATAAGGATCGCAATGAGGAGGACGTTCGTAAGCAAAAAGCAAAGGAAATTCGTCGCAGAGAACGATTGCGCAATACCAACCTGAAATTGAATAATCCGAACACCATCAACGAATTGGAGTCTGAGCCAGCTTATCTTCGACGAGGAGTAAACTTGGATGATGTACCCAATTCTGAAGACGTGGAAATGTCTAAATGGAGTATTACGGATGATGAAGAACCAGAATTACGACAAACTAATTCCTATTTACACGATAATGTGGACTAAACCGATTGCTGCTGGTTTTTGAACAACACACAAGAACTTTTCATTTGTCCAAGGCAATCTTACTTGCCGCCTAAGACAGTAGTTTGTCTATAGGGGAATCGGCCCCTTTGCAAACTATCAGACCTTAGCATTGCTGAATCCGTTACCCTGCCCAGGGAACGGATTTAGTTTTTTATAGAATCCCATCCTCAAGCTTATCCATATATATTTCACTTTTCCATTCTTTCGATCAATAGGCATTACTATTACTGTTTAAATCATGGCCTCCCTTGATGGGGAAGACTACAAATTGAACTTGTTCAACTCTTTTATCATTTCTATTCAAGAGATTTGCATTCATAAGAAGTAAAACAGATCAACAAGTTTAACCATGGAAAATATGAATGCAGTATTAAATCTCAAATGCTTAATTCTATTATTTCTTTTACATACAGGTGCTATTCATGCACAAGTCTCCTACGATGTTTCACATGAAGATGCTTTAAAAGCTATTTCGGCTGCCAAAAAGAAAGCCGAAAAATTAGAGGTCTTGGCAAATATAGCAGTCGTTGATGCTGGTGCCAACTTAAAATCTTTTGTCCGCATGGACGAATCATTTTTGGGTAGCATAGATGTGGCAATAAAAAAGGCAAAAACCTCTCGATATTTTGACATAGCTACAGGCGACTTAGGGAAACTGACCCAACCTGGTGGCATTATCTATAATATTGAACATTCTAATGATGGACTAATGACGTTTCCGGGAGGTGTTCCTATTAAAAATACAGTAGGGAAAGTAATTGGTGCGATAGGTGTTAGCGGGGGTACGATTGAGCAGGATCATGAGATAGCCTTAGCAGGAGCAAACGCCATTGCTGGAAATAATACGCTTGCAGCAGCTACCACTGGTGAGTTAATGCCTTATATGCAGGACTTTAAGAGCATCACAGCCAACAACACCGTTACCGTTACGAGTTATGAAAAAGGAGGGGCCCACTATGTCTATGTAGGAGGCTTCAAGGGAGTTGATGTTTTCAGCCTAGGCGAAGATGGTAAACTAACACTCGTAAGTACCCAAGAGCTTTTCAAGGAAGAAGGGCCAGCACGAGGCATGGTTGCCGACCAAATTAATGGCACCGACTTCCTATTTGTAGCGAACAAACACGGAAATGCCATTGAAACATTTAAGATTTTAGACAATGGAGCGCTGGAACGTGTTTCTTTAACAATGGATACCGATGACACTCACCTCGGCATTGCCATTACTTTACAGGTCGTTCATATGGAACAAGCCTCTTACCTTTTTATAGGTGGCCTAGAAGAAACGCCGGGCTTGAGCAGTTTCAAAATTGAGGATGACGGAAAGCTCACCCATGTTCAATCCATGAAAGATGATGAAAAGATCTTTACGGATGGCATCATTGGTATGTTCACCCATAAAATTAAAGGCAATACCTATTTATACACTGGTGGATTTCAAGACAATGGTGTAAGTAGCTTTGAAGTACGTGATAACGGGACCTTTAAGAATATCAATAATATTGGGGATAATACTACCGATCGATATTTAACAGGTGCCTATCCCGTAACTGGTGTACAACTTGGTGATAACTATTATATCATAGTTGGCCACAGACATCATAAATATTACAAGAGAGGTGGTTTCATTAAGAATCCCGATTTCTTTTATCATGGTGATGGGGTAAGCGTTTTCAAAATAGACAAGAACGGGGCTCTAGTGCCACATTTCGTTTTAAAGGATGATGAAAACACAAAGCTGCAAGGACAGACAAGAATCGAAATCGTATCGGTAAGTGAGAATGAGGCGGTCTTAGCGGTAGGTACCAGAGATGATGCTAGTATTCAGCTTTGTAGACTGGATATAAATGGAACGCTTACTCCTGTCAATTATTTGGAAACCGGATTTTCAATTTATTATGGTTTGAGATCACATAAAATCGGTGATAGCCATTTCCTGATTGCGGGCTCAAACAGATTCGATCTCAAAAAGGTAGCCACCTATAAGATTCTACCCAAGATGGATAGAGGGGGTAAAGTGCTACGGCATATCGTAAACCTGAAATATAAGGAAGAAGCCACCCAGGCTCAAGTAGATGAAGCTGTACAAACCTTCTTAGATCTTAAAAATGAAATCCCTGAAATTGAGCATATTGAATGGGGTGTGAATGATAGTAAGGAAGGGGCCAGCAAAGGTTTAACACACTGCTTTACTCTAACCTTTAAGGACGATCACGGAAGAGAAATCTATTTGTTTCATGAAGCACATATAGCCTTGGTGAATAAAATAGGGCCAATCATCGCTGATGTATTAGTGATGGATTATTGGACAGAGGAGTAGAGGCTATTTCAAAACTAAATAACAAAGAAAAAACGCACCATATGTTACAAGGAAAAGTAGCCATTGTTACGGGAGGCACCAAAGGTATTGGATATGCCATTGCAACAGCAATGCTGCAAGAAAATATGAAGGTCGCGATCACTGGTCGAAGTCAAGAAGCTGCGGACAAAGCTGCCCAGGCGCTCGGCAATGCCGATCAAGTTATCGGAATTGAAGCAGATGTAAGAAATTATGAAAGTCAGCAAAACGCTGTGGCAAAAGTTGTAGAAAAATGGGGAAAGTTAGATGCCATGATTGCTAATGCAGGAGTGGGACACTTTGTTGACATTGCAGATATGACGCCTCAGCAGTGGCAGGAAGTAATAGACGTCAATTTGACGGGGGTATTTTTTAGTACTAAAGCCGCATTACCAGCCTTGAAAGAATCAAAAGGGTATTTGATGACGGTTTCAAGTTTGGCAGGGACCAATTTCTTTGCTAAAGGAGCAGCTTATAATGCGAGTAAATTTGGAGTAGTCGGATTTTCTCAAGCGGTAATGTTGGACGTTCGTTCGGCAGGGGTGAAAGTAACGACGATTATGCCAGGCTCGGTAGCGACTCACTTTAATGATCATCCTGTCACGGAAAAAGAGGCTTGGAAAATACAGCCTATCGACATTGGACAAATGGTCGTGGACTTACTCCGTATGAATCCTCGAACTTTACCCAGCAAAATAGAAGTTAGACCTTCTTTTCCGCCTTCCGCAAGTAAATGAAAACTTGACTTTCATTTTAATCGGGCATGACAAAATCGGGCTGTATCCTAGTGAATACGGTCTCCCTTCTCCCATTTTACAGTACGCCAAAAATAATTGTCAGACAACCAGCACTGCATCGTATATTTGCTTCCATGAAAAGAGGCTACGTACTCCTATCACTAGGTTTATTGACAATGCTGCTGCTGGCTTGTCAAGCCGAACGCCAACCTTTTAGCTATCCTCTCCGTACGGTTTCTTCTGTTAAGATTTGGGACCGAGCCTTTCACAATGCCTTTGTAGATATGATTGATTTTAAGGGGCAGTTGCTGTGTACCTTCCGGGAAGGTGATGGGCATGTAACGGGAAAGAAAGGAAAGATTCGAGTGCTTAGTTCTCTAGATGGCAAAAGTTGGCGCCCCTTAGGTTTGCTCCGAAAAGAGGGGATCGATCTCCGCAATGCGAAATTCAGTGTTCGCCCGGATAATTTGTTGGTACTTACGGGCTTGGGGACGGACTATCGAGGGAAGGTATATGAATGGTTTACTTGGGTATCCTATTCCGAAGATGGTCGAAAGTGGTCGCCTCCTCGTAGAGTACGAGGAATTCCCTCCAATAACTGGTTCTATGACTTGACTTGGCAAGATTCTTTTGCCTATGCCATTCCCATGATCGCCGGTACGGATCCTTTGACCGGGGTAGTGCAATCTCGGCAAAGACGTATGGCCTTGTACCGCACACAGGATGGAATGAACTATGAGCAAGTAGGAGACACCTTAGTTTTATCACCCTTGGTAGGAGAGGCACTGGTTCGATTTAGTCCGGATAAGGAGATGTTTATATTGATCAGAGATGGAGGAGGCCACTCCGTATCAGCTTACTATGGCCATGGCAGCCCACCCTATGACAGCCTATCCATCCGGCCATTAGATCATGGCCTGGGTGGCCCAAACCTCAAGTACCTCCCCAATCAAACCTGGCTGCTTGGCACGCGGGAATGGCCGGAAGAACGCCCGGACTGCCTCAATGAAGCCGTCACGGTGTTTATGCAAGTGTATGAGAATGGGGGGTATCGCAGACTCTTTGTACTGCCCAGTGAAGGCGACACCGCTTATCCAGGTTTGGTTATTAGAGATGATAAGCTGCACATCACTTATTACTCTGGCCATGAAGGGTGGCCTTCCATATATTATAGTGAGGTAGCCTTGGATTCGATCTATGCCTGGCAGCACGGATCTAGCAGATAATGAAAGCGCTTATACACGCTAGGATCTATATTTTTAGGGTTGCCTTCTAAATTATCAAACCTATGTTGGATCAAGTTCAACAGCATTGGATGCCTTGGAGTGCAGGGATCGGCTTCTCACTGATCGTGATGCTCTTTTGTATCCGGCGTCCGGTGGTGGGTCGTCGATTGCTGGCCTTTGTATTTTTGGCGGGAGCTGTTGGCCACGTATATCTAGCTTGGATCTATCCAAGAGATTATCTCGTTTTTGGTCAATTCACCTACTTAGATAGTTATCGTCGTTTTATCTATATGATTTTATTTCGGCAAGCCACCTGGATGGGGGGGCTAATGGTTGTTTTACACGCTTATTTGGCCTATGTTTTCTGGAGGAAAGGGGCTTTGCCAAAGATATCCATCTTGCTCTCCGTTTTATGGCTTTTGCTAGTGGCCCCTTTGGGTTTTGGTTCGGCCTTTCCGGCTTCTTTGTTGCTGTTACTTGGCGTAATTTATCTCTCTAAGCAGCCTGCGGAATTGACCGAAGCTTAATGAAATCAAGGGCTTGGCCATATTTATACAGATATTCTACCCTAAAATCGTATCTTGCATCCTGACGAGCTCGAACGTGAGTTCGAAACTTAAGTAGTTTATTTTCGTTAATTTGTATACAGCTACTACCCTAGACAAATAGACAAGAACAAAAATCCATCCATTGACGTTTAGAGAATTAAAATTGAATGATTTGTTGCTAGAGGGACTTGATGCCATGGGCTTTGAAACAGCAACACCTATTCAAGAACAAGCCATCCCCGCCATTCTTGAGGGTCGAGACCTTATTGCCTGTGCACAAACAGGTACTGGAAAAACGGCAGCCTTCTTACTACCCGTTTTAGACCGCCTTTGCAGAGAGCCACTTGATGGCATTGATACCCTGATCCTAGTTCCCACTAGAGAATTGGCCGTGCAGATTGATCAGCAATTAGACGGGTTTGCCTACTTTTTAGATATGAGTTCCTTGCCCATTTATGGTGGGCGAGATGGTGCCTCCTTCGAACAAGAGAAGAAGGCTTTGTCTTTAGGAGCTAATATCATCGTAGCTACTCCTGGGCGCTTAATTGCCCACCTCAATATGGGATATGTAAAGATGGATAGCCTCCGTCATTTGATCCTGGATGAAGCTGATAGAATGCTGGATATGGGTTTTATCAATGATATTAAAAAGATCATTGATTACTTGCCCAAAGCGAAGCAAACCTTGATGTTCTCGGCTACCATGCCCAACAAGATCCGTCAATTTGCCAAGCGTACATTGGATGAGCCCGTTCAGATCACTTTGGCTGTTTCCAAGCCAGCAGAAGGGATTTTCCAGGCTGCTTACGAGGCGCAGGATGATCAGAAACCTTTTTTGATCAAAAGCCTATTGGCAAAACGCAAAGGAAAGAAGGAAAGAATCTTGATCTTCTCTAAGACGAAGGCGAGTGTGAAGAATGTAGTTGGTATTCTACGCTCGGTAGGTCTAGATGTAGGAGAGATTCACTCTGATTTTGATCAAGCCGATCGGGAGAGTACTCTGCGTTCTTTCAAAAATGGCTCCTTACAAATACTGGTAGCAACCGACATTCTATCTCGAGGAATTGACGCTAGCGGAATCAAGTTGGTCATCAACTATGATGTGCCGAATGATCCGGAAGATTATATCCATAGAATTGGCCGTACGGCAAGGGCCAAAACAGATGGCCTTGCGCTTACCTTTATTAATCGACAAGATCGACGCAAGTTTCGAAATATCGAAGCTTTGATGGAGAAGGAAGTGCGTAAGCTACCCCTTCCAGAAGAAGTTCCACCATCTCAAGAATCAAGCCGCCATTCCAGAGGGCATGGCCGAGGAGGGAAAGGCTACAACGACCGTTCGCGATCCGGCCAACGTTCCGGCTCTGGCAAGCGCCGGCCAAATGACCGATCGAAGCGTCGCACCAAGGCTAATTAGGCAATTGCCGAGGTATTGACCAAGCTGGCTATCGGAGATCGTTTTCTCATTCATAAGACTAGAAAAGAACCGCATTGGTACGTTCAGTACCGGTATTCGTTGATTCAGGTATTTAATTAATGGTATTTACTGAGAAGCTACTATCTTTGATGTTTTCAGGGATCGAGCTGTCGAAACGCAATTTTTGCTGATTAGACGATGCGCTGATCCAAACGAAAACCAACATTACAAGATGTACGCTTATACTCCTACTCGACTGCGTGTAGCTAGGCATTTTATTTGCCTTAGCTTTCTTCTCTTTTTATTACCCTTATTGGGTTTAGCTCAAAAAGGTAAAATCCTCGGCAAAGTCATTGACGATCAAACCGGCGCTCCCCTTAGTTATGCTACCATTCAAATTTACCAACAGTCAGATGGCTCCCTCTTGACAGGGGGGATTACCGATGAAGCTGGCCTTTTCACCTTAGAAAGTCCAATGGGAGATCTCAAGGGAGCGATAGACTTCATAGGTTATCAAACTTTTGATCTCGGTACTTTCGTCCTAAGTCCTTCGCAGAAAACCATGGATTTTGGGACGATTCGCTTGCAAGCAGAGAGTAGTACTTTAGATGAAGTGGTGGTTCAAGCCGAAAAAAGTAGCATGGAACTGGCGCTGGATAAAAGAGTATTTAATGTGGGAAAAGACTTGGGGAATGCTGGGGGCTCTGCTGTCGAGATCTTAAATAATATACCTTCCGTTACTGTTGATGGAGAAGGAAATGTCAAACTCAGAGGAGCGAGTAATGTTCGTATTCTGGTGGATGGTAAACCATCGGGGCTCGTCAGTTTTAAAGGGGGGAGTGGGCTGCAGCAATTGCAAGCAAGCATGGTAGAAAAGGTGGAGGTCATCACCAACCCCTCAGCTCGCTATGAGGCCGAAGGCATGGCCGGGATCATAAATATTGTGTTGAAGAAAGACCGGAACCAAGGTTTTAATGGCTCCTTTGAAACGACACTCGGCTATCCCACCAACTTAGGAGGCGCTGCCAACGTCAATTACCGGCACAACAAGGTCAATTTCTTTGTCAACTACGGAATCAATTATCGCATCATACCGAGCATCAATATGACGCATCAAGAGGTATATGTAAATGATACCACATTTGTTTCCGATCAATCCTATGATGGGGAGCATGTGGGTTTCTTTAATAATATCCGTGGGGGACTGGATTACTTTTTCAATGAACAGAACATCTTGACGGCTTCCTACCTATACAGTGCCAGTCGCGGTAAACGCTTGACCGATCTGCGATACGATGATTATATCTTTAATACACTCACCAGTTACACCACACGTACGCAGGATGAAGACGAAATCGAGCCTATCTCTGAATATGTGGTTAGCTATAAGAAACTCTTTGATAAAAAGGGACATGAGTTTAATGCCGAGGTACGCTATCTCGATCATTGGGAAGATTCGGATCAAGTGTTTGAGCAGCAGTCTTTTTTTCCGGATGGTTCTTCCAATTTGGCCGAAAATCTATTACAAACCTCTCTTAATGATGAAACGGAACGGCAGTTGCTCTTGCAATTAGATTATGTGCAGCCCTTTGGAAAGGAGGGGAAGTTGGAAACGGGGGTAAGAAGTACCTTCCGAAGAATGACTAACGACTATATCGTAAGTGAGGAAAATGAGGCCGGCCAATTGATCCCAATACCTGGCTTGGACAATAACTTCATCTATGATGAAAATATCAATGCGGTATATGGCATCCTAGGAGATAAGAAGAATGCCTTTTCTTATCAATTGGGCTTACGGGTAGAGTGGACAGACATAGAAACCATCTTGGAGGAGACGAATCAGTCTAATCCCCGGAACTATGCCAACCTTTTCCCATCTGCTCACTTTACCTACGATCTGGGCGAAGCGGATGCGATGCAACTGAGTTACAGTAGACGAGTTCGAAGGCCGGTGTACCGAGATCTGAGTCCTTTCATCACCTTCTCGGATAATCGTAACTTTTTCAGCGGAAATCCTGATTTGAATCCAGAATTTAGCGATGTCATTGAGTTGGGACACATCAAATACTTTGAAAAGGGCTCCATCGCTTCTACCTTATATTATCGGTGGACAGATGACTATATCGAAATGCTGAGGAGTGTCGATGATCAAGGCTTTTCTAATACTCGCCCAGAAAATTTGAACTTTGAGCAAGCTTATGGCCTGGAGTTTTCCAGTTCCTATACCCCTTATCGCTGGTGGAAAGTGGACTTCAATTTTAATCTGTTTAGATCAGAAGTAGATGGAAGTAATATCAATGCTGATTTTACGAATACTACGACCAGTTGGTTTGTGCGGAAAACCTCTCGATTCAATGTCTCTAGCGGTGCCTTCCTTCAGCTGCGAGCCAACTACGAGGCTCCGATTAACACTGCCCAAGGGAAACGCAAGGAACTTTTCTTCCTGGACCTGGCTTACAATCGAGAGATTTTCAAGGGGAAAGGTAGGATCACGATCAATATTACTGACGTTTTCAACTCCAAAAAGATTCGCACCATTTCCAGGGGAGATAATTTTATAGCAGAAAAGATTTCACAAAGGATTCGAAGGCAAATTAATCTTACGCTTAGCTATCGACTCAAGCAGTCATGATCGCTGGATAGGGGGATTTTTGGGAAAAAAGAGTCACCTTTTGAATTTTTTTGACTTCTAAAGGTAACATTTCGACTTTTTGATACACTAATAGGTGAACCGAGGAACAAAAGTGTTCCGATGCCGACGAGCGGTCCGACAGGCAGCCGACAATTTAAAGCTCCTTAAGACCTTTTAACATTACTTTAAAGCTTAATGGAACAACATCTTTTTGATTTTCAGAGTTTTTAGAGTGTATCATTCGGCATACAATCCCTAATTCCCAATAAGCGTTAAGCAAAACTAACCACCAGGCTGCCTAGAAAGGCAGAAAAAATAGACCCAGGTTTTGCTATCGCCAAAGCAGAATTCATCATGAACAATCGAAAATTAAAATTAGCCTTAACCGTAGCCCTAATGAATGCTGGCAACAGCAACTTGATCCAAGCCATCAAAGAACTAGTATCTGGCTTCAAAGAAGCTGGAGCCTATTTGGGGCAGCAGCTGATCCGCAAAAATCTCTTGAATATGGACACTGAAAATCAGAGATACGCGATCCGCTTCGAAAACTGTACGGTAGATGTGGAATTGATTGCCAACCGCCACAACAGAAATCAATACATTCGCGGATTTCAGATCCGCTAGTCACTGCTAGCACCTTATCATCCCTATCAAGAGTAAATTTCGTTTGACATCCACCCAATAGTATAAACTACATCCCAGTATGCGGACCCGACATTAGGTTTGGGCAAATGCCGTGCGGCAGTAGCATCAAACTTATGTAAGGGCCAGTATATACTGACCAAAGAGATTAGGAATGGTTTTCCAGATTATTAATGAGCCTGCTAGGAATACCAACTCTCTTTGAGTCAAGTATATATCCAAAACAAACCTTTTGTGTAGGGATATGTAAATGACCTACATTACTAGCGCTTCGGACTTCGGTCAGAAGCGCTAGTCTCGTTTTATCCGTCTATGGCCCCAATTTCAAAGGAGGCGCTGCATTAGGACTTGCGTTTTGATGTAAACTTGCGCATTGCTGAAATCTTTCGCTCATGCAAGTCTCCTGTTTCCGCGTATAGTTTCAATTCCTCCAAGGCCTCTTTTAGAATATTTCTCATTCGCCTCTTCATGAATCCCTTCATTAAGGCACCCATCAGACCTTTGACTTCCATCTTTACCTGCATAGTCATTTGGGTTCCTTCATTTTTAGCTTCATGCTTCCAAGTATTTGTAGCATAGCGTATCATTTTAGGCATGCCCTCCACTATTTGATAGGTAAAGGAAGAGCTGGGTTGAAAATCAATAATTTTTTCTGTTGTTTGCGAGAACCCCTTGTAGCTAGGTGTACAAGTCCTTGCCGCGCCAACCCCTTGTCCCGTCCCTTCCGCAAGGTTGACGCCAGAAATCCACTTGTCTACCTTAGTAAAGTCTTCGGCGGTGATTTTCCAGAGTTCTTCTTGAGGGATGTCGATATAGATGGATTGCTGTATCTCAACTAATTTCTTCTTTGATTGTCCCATGATGGTTTGATTGAACCCCACTAAGGCCAGGCTTAGTAGTGCGATTAATTGAATTTTCATCGTATCGGATTAATTGAATATAGAATGGGGCTGTCCTTTGGCGGTAGGGATAATCCCTAGCCAGTCCGAAAAACTCCCACTGTATAAAAGGTGATAAGTTTTAGTACTCGGCTAATCGGTAAGCCCGAGGGGTCTTTCCAAATTTGTGTTTGAATACTTTAGAGAAATAGTTCGGGTCTGAGAAGCCACATTCCATGCAGATATCAGCCACACTTTTGCTGGGTGCTTTTAAGAGCTGCTTTGCTCTTTCCAAGCGCCTGCTCAAAATGTACTTTTGTACAGTTAAATTGCTGTGTTGTTTAAATTTACGTTGAAAGGTAGCCTTACTCATATGGGCAAAATGAGCCAATTGTGCTACCGTGAAATTATCGAACAAATGATGCTCTACGATCTGTACCACTGAGAATTGCTCCGTATTGAAAAGTTGGAGGAGGGTACTCTTTACCGTGTCTTGCTCGGGAAGTTGCAGCAATAACAAGACTAATTCCTTGAGTTTCAAGTAAGCTAGATCATCTGTGACTATAGCTGGATTTTTGAAGTAGAACAATAGGCTTTCCATATACCTTTGAAGCAATATACCCTGATTAGCCTTGATGGTCAGGAGTGACTTTTGCGCATTTTGTATGGGATCAAAATCGATCTCAGAAAAAATCTTGTGGACGAGATCGGCTACTAGCTTAACCACAATAATTTCTGTGTTTTCGTTCGGTTTAACGGCATTCCACTGATTAATATAGCTACCACAACGCATCAGGGCACCTTCTTGCTGCTCAATTGGAATTTGTTCCACTGGGTTTGAAATGGCCCCTTCCGCCCTAATAGCATAAATGAAACAGGGTGAATCATACATATGATCTTCCATACTGACGGAGGATTTGAACACCATATGAAAGAAAATGTCCTTGTCTTTATACCGAATTAGATGAGCATCAACGAAATTCATGGCGGTCGTTACTTTATCTTGACAAGACAAATATCTAATGTTTCCGGGCATATAGAAAGTAAAAAAAAATCAAAAAAAAGTACTTTTGGATCAATCCCCGTCAAGGATGGCTGTAGTTGACTCATTGGGTCGGTGAAAAACAGCTATACCTCCCAAATAATAATTGTTCCTGCAACAAGGCCATTCTGAGGTGCGCGGAGCAACATCTAGTTTGAAAGTGCTGCTAAAACTGACAACATTCCCTTATCGATGAACCCTCTTACCCATTATATCTCATCCCAAGTTCCCAACCTAAGCCAAAGGGCCATCGACATGTTGGAAAACTCATTCCAGAAACGGGAGAAGAAAAAGGGGGATTTATTACTCAGACAAGGAGATACCTGCAAAGACTTATACTTTTTATCCGAAGGCATTTCTCGCTCCTTTTCCATTAAGGATGGCTTAGACATTACAACCTGGTTTAGCTTCAAAAATGACTTTGTGACCTCATTTACTAGTCTCTTTCCCAAGGAACCCAGCTATGAAAGCATTGAGATGCTTACAGACGGAGAATTATATCAGATTAGCTACCATCAACTACTTGAGATTCAAAACCGGTCACGGGAAATAGAAAGAGCGCTGAACTATTTCAGCCTGCTGTATACGGTGCAGTTGGAGAAACGCTTATTTGTGATTCAAACCCATACAGCAGCGGAGAAGTATAAGATGATAGTACAACAAGAAGCCCATCTGATCCAATATATTCCCAATAAACATCTCGCCAGTTATCTCGGGATTACCCGGGAAACCTTAAGCCGGATTCGGTCCAGGATTAATTGATATTTGTCACAACTTTTCAGCTAGACAGCCTGTAGTTTTGTGGTAACCTTAAAACCTCCGCTGATAGAGATGGCAGCCGTTGGCCAATGGTGACATGTCGCAAGCAGGGAGGTCTCTTTCAGCAATTACTAAAATCCGTACAGCGATGAAGAAATGGTTAGAAGGACAAGCCGTATTCAATTTTACGCTCCGCCTCTTCGCCTTTTTTGCCAAAAGGGGAGGATTTGACCGGTTTACAGAAAAGATCACAAGACTGAGTGCTCAATTGAACCTCCTATTAAATAAGCCCAGGCCCGCCGCAGATGTTGGAACGCTAGCCAAAACCTGGCTGGATCTCATGCCACCCGACGGACAAGAATACTTTAAGATAGAGGAAGTCACCGCAGATACGGCTTATACGCAGATCCACTTGCGTTGCCCGCTGCGAGGAAGTGGTGATGTGCATGCTTGCCATAAATTGATGAATTATGACCGAAAACTTATGGAGCATGTTGGGGGGCAATTGATCGTATTGGAATCACAATCCAATTCTGGTAAGCCTTACTGTAGGTTAGCCATACGGAAGACTGGGGCTGAAGTCGACGACCTTGTTCCTGCACACCACAAGTAGCATCGAACAAGAGGTTCGTGCGACGGGGATAGAGGCGAAGCGCGCGATTTTTGCGCGATTAAAGATATTCGTCGACCCGGGATAGGAACTAGCATAAGTAATGTGCGCACCTCCGAAAGTTAAGCCCACAATAATTATTTTAATATACTTACGTCTTTGGTAGCTTCTTCGCCTAAAAAGGAGTAATTTTGCGGCTTCATTGAGGAAATGCTGGACACAAATCTTTGAAAATGGCCTTGATGCCTTAGCTAGAAGGATACTTGGCTCAACATTTGTTCCTACATTTTCAATTAAAGTAAACTATGAAGTCAATTCGAAATATTGCCATCATTGCGCACGTTGACCACGGTAAGACCACCTTGGTAGATAAGATGTTGCTGGCGGGAAAGCTATTTAAGGATCACGAAAAGCCAGGTGAACTCATCATGGATAGTAATGATCTGGAGCGAGAGCGTGGAATTACCATCCTATCCAAGAACGTATCCATTACGTACAAAGATACCAAGATCAACATTATCGATACCCCTGGTCACAGCGACTTTGGTGGTGAGGTAGAGCGGGTGTTGAACATGGCGGACGGCGTACTATTGTTAGTGGATGCCTTTGAAGGGCCAATGCCACAGACGCGCTTTGTACTGCAAAAAGCCATTCAACTTGGTCTAAAGCCGATTGTAGTCGTGAATAAGGTGGACAAAGAAAACTGTCGCCCGGATGAGGTACAAGAAGCGGTATTTGATCTGATGTTTGCCTTGGATGCTACAGAAGACCAATTGGACTTTCCTACCCTATATGGATCAGCCAAATTTGGTTGGATGAACACGGAATGGGAAGAGCAGACGGATAACATCTTTCCCCTG
Source organism: Saprospiraceae bacterium (assembly GCA_019634045.1). GTDB lineage: Bacteria > Bacteroidota > Bacteroidia > Chitinophagales > Saprospiraceae > DT-111. The sequence continues at coordinate 2,198 of JAHQWA010000032.1, read as the reverse complement.
CTTGATGCCATTTTAGAGCATATTCCTGAGCCAAAAGTATCAGAAGGTACTACTCAAATGTTGGTGACTTCCTTGGATTTCTCCAATTACATTGGTCGTATTGCAGTAGGTCGCTTGCAGCGCGGACAATTGAAGAGTAACCAACAGGTAGCCTTGGTGGATAAAGAAGGAGGCATTTCAAGGCATCGTATCCGTAAGCTCTTCCTATTTGAGGGATTTGAGCGTAAGGAGGTGCAATTGGTGGAGGCAGGTGATATTTGTGCGGTATTTGGGGTAGAAGGATTCGAAATCGGAGATACGATTGCCGATCAAGAAGAGCCAGAAGCGCTGCCCACGATTGCCATTGATGAGCCTACGATGAGTATGACTTTTACCATTAATGATTCTCCGTTTTTCGGAAAGGAAGGTAAATTTGTCACCTCTCGTCACCTACGAGATCGTTTGACTAAAGAGTTGGAAAGAAACTTGGCATTGCGGATTGAAGATACGGCAAAACCAGAAGTGTTGAAGGTGTTTGGTAGAGGGGTATTGCACTTGGCAGTATTGATTGAGACAATGCGCAGAGAAGGCTTTGAGTTGCAAATTGGGCAACCTCAAGTAATTCTCAAGCGTATCGACGAGGTAGTTCATGAGCCGGTAGAGGAATTGTCTATCGATCTTCCAGAGACGGTATCTGGTAAGGCCATTGAAATGGTGACACGCCGGAAGGGGCTCCTTTTGAGTATGACGCCTAAGGCAGATCGGGTATTGCTGGAATTTGAAGTCCCATCCCGAGGAATCATCGGCTTGCGTAACAACCTGTTAACTGCAACGGCAGGGGAAGCCATCATGACGCACCGTTTCAAGGAATTCCAAATGCACAAGGGAGAGATTCCAGGTCGTACCAATGGCTCCTTGATCAGCATGGAGACTGGCAAGTCGATTCCATATAGTATCAATAATCTACAGGAGCGAGGCAAATTCTTCATTGGACCCAATGAAGATATTTACGAAGGACAGGTAGTAGGAGAGAACAGCCGCCCTGGTGACCTAGTCATTAATTTGATTAAGACGAAGAAATTGTCCAACGTGCGGGCTGCTGGTTCCGACGATAAGATGAAACTGGTCCCACCGATCAAATTCACCTTAGAGGAGGCACTAGAATATATTCAGGCTGATGAATACGTAGAGGTGACGCCCAACTCACTTCGGCTGCGTAAGATCTTGCTAAAAGAAAATGAACGTAAGCGTGCGAAGAACGCCGCATTGGTATAGGCATAAACTGCCATATAAAGAATCCCGCAACTGGTCTTTAGTTGCGGGATTTTTTTTTGCCTCTTTGATAGTAGCTTAGGTTAAGGTTTCAAAAAAATTAAAAAAAATTTAATAGTGAATAGGGGGGGAGCAAATAATCGGTGTCTTAGAGAGTATAAAAGCCAAACAAGAAGCCGGAAAAAAGTGGTTTCTAAAACAATGTTTTCGGTGTTTGGAAATAGTATGAAATAAAAATAACGAGTTATGAATGCTGAAAGTAAGAACTCCTTCCTCAATCTTTTCCCTCTCTTTAGCGTGCTTAGTGATGATGAAAAATTTCGTCTCTCCAGTATGATGGAGCATCGAGTGAAATCTCGTTACAGCTTTATCTACCTTCCTGATGATGAATCCAATGAGATTTACTTCTTAGCTAGAGGAACCGTCAAAATTGGTACCCACTCTGTTGATGGAAAAGAAGTGATTAAATCTTTGATTCACCCGACCGCGATGTTCGGCGAATTGGGCTTGATCGGGGAGACACATCGGCAGGATTTTGCTCAGGCATTGAAAGAGGATGTACATCTATATGTACTGAAAGTTGAGGATTTGAAGAAGATCATGCGTCACAACTTTGACCTTTGCTCACGCATCATGTCATTGTTTGGCAGCCGCTTGATGAAGGCTGAGAATAAACTAGAATCTTTAATCTTTAAAGATGCTAGAACACGTATTATCGACTTTATAAAGGAATCGATAGATAAACGAGGCCGCAGGGTAGGATATGAAATGTTGTTAAAGCATTCGCTAACGCATCAGGATATTGCCAATATCACTTGTACTTCACGTCAAACGGTGACACTAGTGCTGAATGAATTGAAGAAATCGGATTTGATTTACTTCAATCGCGGAAAGATACTAGTGAGAGATATGGGGAAATTGGTATAGTAGTGTCTGCTTAGACGCTC
>JAHQWA010000421.1 GCA_019634045.1 Saprospiraceae bacterium | reverse complement strand
TCTCCCAGCTTTGATCTTCAAAAGAAGCCTCGTTTTCTCGACTAGAAGAGATGACGGCAAGTCCATGATGTTGTTTGTTTAGGCGGCTTATGGCTCGATTGATCGACAAAGTACGCTGGGTACTTTTAGCGCCTCCGATACCACTATGGCAGGCGTCGATGAATAGGAGTTTTTTGCAAGGTAAGTCATTCAATACCGGTAAAATGTCCTCTTCGTAAACGATGCTGGTGAACTTGGGATTGTCGGGATCGAAATCTTCTCCCTCGATACGGAATTTGCGTTCTTCTCCACTGATTAATCCATGTGAAGAGATAAAGAGTATGACTAGATCTTTGCTAGTAATATTACCCGTTTCCATTTTTACGCGAAGGTGATTAATGGCTTTTGAGATGTCCAGGGTCTTCGCACCAGTACCCGTCAATAACTGCGTTTCTACTTTGTTATAGAGGCCCAGTTTTGTCTGGCTGCTTTGACTATTGAAGAGCTTCGCAAAATCCTGGGCGTCTTTTTCTGTATAGTTCAGATCCAATTTTGGGCCGATTGCCAGCAGATGTAAATTGGGTTGGGGGGCAGTGGCCACTAGCTCGGTTTTTCCCTGAATAAATAGGGGTTTACTTGTCCGTGTCCCCGCGCCATTATGTACTTCTAATTGCACCATCTGATCCTGCTCGCTAACTTTGATGCGGTTCTTATAGAAGTATTCGTATTCCTCACCAAACAAACTAGCTTCTCCAAATTTAGAACCGGAAGGCTGGCCATTAATCAACAATTTGATTTGATCCTTAGTAATAGTGTCAGAGGAATGAATAATCAATTGGATTTCTATTTCTTGTTGGTTGGTGCTAATGCTAAGTTCCTTCGGATCCAACCATTTGATAATTAGAAAAGATTCTTCTTTCTTCTTTTTTTCTAACCAGATCGTCTTCGCTTTGCTCTTGCTCGTACTGATTACGCTGCCGTCAGCTTGCACCTTAATCGTGCCTTTAGAGCGGTTACCATTTGACAGATCGATATACTTTCCTTGATCTTGGGTGTGACCAGTCAGATACAGTGCATATAGGCAGATAAAAAAGCTTATGAATCGTTTGGTTTTCATGGTATTTGATAGCTAGTGTTATTCAATTCAGCCTCTTAATCTTTTATCGCGCGCACAGAATAACTCGCATTGGGAGCAGAGGCTGTCGTTAATACGGCTTCAGCAGCATTCCAGCGCAGTTGCCCTAATTGATCTTGGACTCCCTTGACCCAAAACATAGAGTAAACATCTAAGCCTTCATATTGGAAAAGGGTGTTGTTAATATCTGCGGGGTCGGGGAACTCCACATGGGCTCCTCCATGGCGAAGTGCGAATCCACTTTCTCCACCTTCCATAAAGATGCCTAAGGTGCCATTATATTGAACACCTCCTGGGAAAAGAAACTTAGTCGTGTTAAAGGCATCAAACAATTGCTGCCAGTCTTCCATATCCGGGAGTCGCCAGCCATTTGGGATGGCTTCCTGGGAACCAAAGGCCGAATAGAGTGAACCATATTTTAAGCAATTGTTGAATTCTAGATTGTAACAGTTACTGAAGGTTCCGGGAGGTTTGTACTTCAAGTTTTCTGCAAACCAGCACTTTCCTTCTTTGTTTAGGTCATGACCACCATCTACATCCATCCAGATTGTAGCGTAGGTGTTTCCATCTCGCTCATCAATGAATGGCTGACCACAAAACCAGCCCGCTGGCTCTAGCTCAAGAACGGAGGAGATAGAGTCTTCAGATATACCACATGTGACCAATAAACTGACTTCATATTCACCTGGCTTGTCATAGGTGTGGCTTGGATTTTCTTCGTTAGAAGTATTCCCGTCTCCAAAGTCCCAATTGAAGCTTTCTGCTTTCTCAGAACGATTGGTGAAATTGACAATGCAGGTCTCCGTACATTGGCTGGTAGACTCGAAGTCTGCTATGGGGGTGCAAGTTGGGGAGAGTGTGTCGGGAATTTCTGCGTCGGTAAAAGGCGAGGAGCAAGCGACTGCTAGCAGGCACATTGCTCCTGCCATCCATGTAATTAGATGCGTATTCATTTGATTTGTAGGTTTTGGGGTGTAAGTCTGTGGTTAATTTTACTTTCTTAAGTACATCCTTTTTGTTCTCGTATAATTCGTCTGGTGGGACTGGAAAACTGTTACCCTTATGCTCATTTTTTTTGAAAAGGAGGGTTGATTTTTACATCTATCAACCCTCTCTAAAAAATCACATTATCAATCGCTTTCTTTGACTAATCTAAGGTAGAACATGGAGGCTGGATCCGCTTGATTGTGAATGGATCCGCCAAATTCATCGAAGATCAAAAAAGTGAGATCTCCATTAGCTTGTCTGATCCAAATATAGGATGCATCTCCAATGCTGGTAAACTGATAATTGGCTGTACCAGAAGGATTCAGATCTCGGTATCCCCCTCCCAAAGGGAGATCCAGGCCGGATGCTCCTCCCTCCAAGAAGGGGAGAATGTTACCGAGATATCTTGTGCCCGTGCTGTTGTTACTTGGCGTAATCCCATAGGGCGCCATGACTACCTCCCACTCAGCGCGAGTAGGCAAGCGCCACCCCTCTGGTATCACCGAATCCACACTTACGCCATAGTACATTCTTCCGTGGTTAATACAATTAGCAATTACATGATCATAGCAGTCCGACATATTTTGACGTTCGTATTGGAGGTTGGATTTCATCCAGCATTGCCCCGGCTTATTGGTGTCATTCCCACCATCTTCATCTATCCACATCGTTTGGTAGGTTCTTCCGTCTCTTGGGTCTGTATAAGTTTCTCCGCAACTGAAAGATGTAGTGACTATTTCTTCTAGGATAGTGACGGTTTGCGAATGCAGGGCGGTTTCGTCCCCGCACATGGCTACCAGTTCTACTTGATAACTGCCTGCCTGCTCATAGGTATGGCTAGGGTTTCTATCGGTTGAGCTGTTGCCGTCTCCAAAGTTCCATAGGTATTCTTGGGCTCCTTCCGTAAAGTTTTCAAACTCAATAGTACAACTCGCCCTGCACTCATCATTGATCACTTGGAAAGTGGCCTTGGGTTGGCAAATTTCCGAGGGCTCGGGGATTTCTATTTCTTCGAATGGAGGCTCACAGCTAACCATAAAGATGGCCAAGCTGAATAGGCATCGATACCATAAATTCGTTTTCATTGGTCTTGGGTTTAGAGGTCAATAATTAAGAACGTTCTAACGCTTTGCTGCTACTCCAGCGGAAGAGAGTCGACAAATACCCATTGGCTATTGGCTTCCAAGCGACCGGATGTTTTGGTGCTTTGATCCCACAACTGCCAATTCACCTCATATTGATAATCATATTTTCCTTGAGGTAAAATGATGGCTAACTCCTCACTTAGGCTCTTACCAGGGCGCAGGACCACTTGCTTCTGTCTTTCTCCTGCTCCATAGTCATAATAGAGTTTGACCTGGATCAATCTAATGTTATTGCTTTCGACAAGATCTGGATCTGCCTCAAATCGAATGCGTTGTAGGTGCATGGGGGGAGATAGCGCAATAGCATTGGCACTGCCTTTCTGCCATTCTCCATCTAAAGTGTATCCCCCATGGAAATTCCAGCTAGTTTTGAATTCGTAATCCAGCCAGTTACTTCGGTTATTGTCTGACTTATTTTGCCAACCGTAAAGCATTTTTTGCCGATTACCGCCTTGCAAAAAGACTTGCTCGTCAATGCGGACTTCGTCATGGGTGATCGCTTTAGCGTTACCGTGGCGTTTTCGCATCTGTACCGCTACGAAATTTATGTATTCCTGGAAGGACGCTCGATCTTGCCCATCTAGCATCACCAAAACTTCACGCTGCACAAAAGCTGGATCATATAAATTGACGGTTTGCAAGCAGTTGGGACATTGACGCCGGATATTTCCAATATTTTCATCGAATCTGAGGATTCGCCGATCTGAGCTTATCTTGTTGAAATTGATGTGGAAGTCTCCAGATTGTTTAACCCGCTTATACTGATAGGCCGCAGCGATCACCGGTGGACTCATATTATTTCCTGAACTGGTAGGGGTATTGGCTCCACTGCCTTCACCAGTGGCATTGCTATTGCCTTGACCTAATATCTGATCCACTTGACCCATCAAACCCTGTTGTTGGGTCAGTTGTTGAAGGGCATTTGGATCTTGATCTACTCGATCGAAAATCAACTCAGCGAGTTGTCCGTAGGCCAATTGTAAAAAAGACTCCATGGATTTATCGTCTCCTTCCTGGAAAACCTCAATAGCTCCATCACGCCGCATTTTTTCAAAAGCTGCCCCAATCTCGCCACTGAGCATAATACCATAAACGGGGATCTTAGCGCCGAGACCTAGTTCATGAGAGCTGTAGATTCGATCAAAATTGCCTTTAATCCAGCCTTTGGTCGGCGTTCGATAACCGGAAACCTCCATTTCAAAGGAAAAACTGATATCAGGAGTAGGGGAGTGGAAGGTGTTCCACAATAGTTGCGCCCCTTTTTTATCCAGCATAAAGGCTACGGCACTTTTTTGATCTTCTATCAGTGGCGCTTTACCTAATCCTACCACTTTCTTGACATGACCTCCCTCCTTCGAAGCCACGGCAGAAATCAGTGCCACTGTACCTGCCGTAAAAACCACTGGTCCTTTGATTACGGCTTCGGAGTCTAGTTCCTGCAAGACAGCTCGTGCCTGCTCCAATCGTTCCGCTCCCACTTCAAAATTTACTAAGGCATGAAAGATTCCACCTCCAGCTGCTGTACTAGCATCGGCCTGCGTGGCTTGGGATTCTTGGTTTTCCACATACCGCATGAAAAGCATTTGCGGCTTACCCTCCTTGACAGATAATCGAGGCTTATCAGGTAGATAGTAGAAACTGTGTTTATCTGATACACTAGGAAACAATAAGACTTCTCCTGCCCTGATCGGTTGGTCCACATAGACTTTCTGACTCCAACCTAAAAAAGGGCTGAGGAATAGGACAAGAATAGATAAGGTTTTCATTGGTTTGGTTTTCGGGGACATTACAGTTTCGGGGCTTGTTTATAGCTTGGACCAAGGAGGTATGCTTATCGTTACCCCTTCTGAGATATTTTTTTGAAAAAGGGAAAAAAACATAGGCCCGGCCAAGCCAGACCTACGTCAAAACAATACTAACCTTGGCCCAAAGGTGCCATGAAAACTGTGTCTTACTGAGCCGGTAAGCCCATTGCCTTTGCAATTTTGGGCGGTATTTCTTTGGTGAATTTGTCAGCGATTCTGGGGTGTAGGTATTCGTTGCCGACCTTATCTGTTCGAATGAAGAAATCTTTATTTTCCGCTAATTCTCTTACTTCGCTAGGGAAATCATATTCCTTAACTTTCTCTTGCCAGGTATCGTCATAGACCCTGACGTAGTTGATCTCATTATTTCTACGGGCGATAAATTGAACTAGACGCCTTCCGCCTCCTGGTTTGGGGATGTCAATGATCACTAGCTTCCACATGTATAGGTGGTGTGGATTGGCATTGTACTTGGCCAAAAGTATATTGAGTCGATCTCCTAATTCTGACCAGCCAGGGGTGTGTGGAGCCACATATTGCTCGACTTCATTTTTACCATTCTTATTTTCTCCGACATGGATGTAACTGACGATAGTGCCCTTGCTGTGACTTTTCCAGCTATGTTGGATATTTAGCCAGTTAGAAATGGTGATGAGCTCAATTTGACTAGAGGAGGGGATGCTTTTACCCAATTCTTCAACAAATTCCTTCAGGCCTGCTAAGTATTTAGCTCGCTTGCTAGTACCCTTAATCTTACGCATCTCCTTTTCCAGTTCGGCTCTAATAAGCATCGGATTGCGGTCATCAAATATTTGATGTAGGCCATCGGTGGCTTCTTCTGTCCAATCCTTAAGATTAGCCTTATTTCTTTTATAGGAAGACTTAGCTTCTCGTTTCCGTTTGGCTTCCACCTCCTTGATGTGTGCTTTCCAACCTTTCTTTAGAAATCCAGTAACGGTTTTGTAAGCAGGGCCGAACAGGGGTACCGTCTTCCCTCCCGCGTAGGTCATTAACTTTTCTACAATAGGAGGGATGAGCGGTGGATATTTCCCTGCCGTATATTCGAACTCTATCCGATCAACGCGATTGTCTATGCTTTGAAAAGCCGACTTGTAATTGCCTTTAATAGTATTGAAGAGTATACCCATATCTTGGGTGAGATCCTTCAACTCTTGTTTATGTCTGCTGGAAAGCGGCTGGCTAAAAAGGTGGATACCAATTAGCATCAATGCCATCGTATATAGAAATTTTCTGTTTTTCATTTTCATTTGGTTTAGGGGCTAAATACCGTGGAACAAAAACAACTTTGCATCTTGAGCGTGTCTTTTGGCAAAGGACTTCGTTTCTCATCGGTCAGGTAGCTATGGCTATCTTCCCTCTTCGGGCCTTGCCCTTCAACAAAATCCAATGCTCAAAATTCCAAAGAACTTTT